>JBMOFL010000016.1:0-26770 GCA_049314335.1 Rhodoluna sp.
AAGACCGCAAGAGCGATTATTACAGGAGCAAGTTCACCACCAATAGAGAGGTCAATCTCGATTCCCTTGATTGACCCGTTGCCAGTAACAACTAAGTCATCGCCTGCTCTTTCAAAGCTGGCACCCATCTGAGTAAGGATCTCCTCAAAGTGTTTGCCAACCTGAGTGGTTGTTAGCGGCCAGTTCCTAACTGTTACTGAACCACCTAGAACCAGAGCAGCTGCTAAGAATGGTCCGGCGTTGGATAAGTCTGGCTCGATAGAGAACTTGCCACCTTCAATAGGTCCTGGTTCAACAATCCAGAGAGTCTGTTCAGGCTGGGAGACCTTTACTCCTCGTTGTCTTAGGCACTCAAGAGTCATTTCAATATGAGGAAGGCTAGGAAGCTCCTTACCAACATGCCTCAGTTCCAAACCCTTGGTAAATCTAGGGGCCGCAAGTAAAAGCCCAGAGACGAACTGACTTGAAGCACTGGCATCAATCTCAAGGTATCCGCCCTCAATCACCCCTGAGCTAGTGATATTAAAGGGGAGAGAGCCAGTGCCATGATCCTCAACTGACACACCCAAGGCTCGAAGTGATTCAATTGTGGTCTGCATTGGTCTTCTCCGAGCAGCCTCGTCACCGTCAAAGGTGATTTCCCCAGCAAATAGGGCTGCCATCGGGGGAACGAATCTCATCACCGTACCGGCTAGACCGCAGTCAATACGGGTGTTTAGCGCTTTGGAGGACTCAATGTCAGTGGTTGGTGTCACTATAAGAATGTCACTCCTTTCGCTGGCGTTGATTTGAGTCCCTAACTTCATCAGGGACTCAATCATCAGCTGGGAATCCCTTGAATCTAAAGGGTTTCTAAGGTGGCTGGGTGATGAAGCAAGGGCAGACAGCACTAATTCGCGGTTGGTTAGGGACTTAGAGCCAGGCAACGAGACAGATCCAGAGATGGCATGTTGAATTGTTGGGGCAAGCCAAGGACTTTTAGCCGTTCGGGAATAAATGTTGTCCGTCATGTGTTTCCTATTCTAACGGCATGCTTTATCGGTGCCATAGAATACAAAACCGCTCAATCTGGAGCAAAACGACCCTAAGGAAGATGCTTATTTACATTACAGAGACCGCAACACTACTAGCTCCACGTCGTCACAACTATCGTGCAACTGCCCGAATCAGCAGCAATCATAAGTCAGAACTACTAAACTCACAATCGATGAGTAACCAAATGGGAACCCCAGAAGAGCGCGCACAAGCACTTGCGGCCTTCGAATTGGTCTGTTCTCCTTACTACGGCCGAGTTCGTGACTACTGCATGTACCACGCGAAAAACATCAGCTTCGCAGAAGACGTAGCCCAGGAAGTCATCGTCAAGGCTTTTAGATCGTGGCATACCTTCAGCGACCTTGGCGCAGGCCCATGGCCTTGGCTAAAGATGATCGCGATTAACGCCTTAAAAACGGCGGACAAAAACTACAGAAAAATTGAGCACGAGAGAGAATTTGTCCGTGAGACTGAAAGCGGAGCAATTGATTTCGGCTTTGACAAATATGATTTGTCCAACTGGGGTGACTCTCCAGAAATCCTAGTTTTCGAACAGCTTGGCATGGAACAAATCGAAGCTGCAATTAACGCACTTGATGACGAGTTCAGAGATGTGGCTTGGCAGAAATTTATTGTCGGTCTAGACAACATTGAAATTGCTGAGTTGTTGGGCATCAAGCAAAACACTATTGGTTCAAGAGTTTCCCGTGCTCGTGCAAAGCTGCACCAAGCATTGAAAGATATCGCGGCTGGTTATGGAATCGGTCTAGACAAAGATAAGAAAAAGTAAAGGGTTATTAGATGTCAGAAAACAACTGTGAATACACCCTAGGTAAAGTCTTTGACTTCCTAGGAAACGATCTTGAAGAAGCTGAGAAGAACCAAGTGAAGAATCACTTGAGGGAATGTGAAGGCTGCAGGAAAGAGTTTGCAATTGAAAGCAAAATTTCTACCCTAATTAGTAGTTCTTCAATCGATGCCCAAACAAGTTTTACATCCAAGATGCAGAGCCGTCTTCAGTCAGAAATCTAAAAAGAAATCCCCGTCCTAGTGGCGGGGATTTTTCTATATCTCTTGTTCAGGAAGATCGAGCCAGGAATACCAACCTTGGTTGAGCACCAGCCAAGCTAACAATCCGTGGCCAAGTTGACCAGGAAGACCAAACTGAGAGTTCTTGATTTCTTCGTTGAACCCAGGGTGATCAACTAGTGGTCTGAAGGCATCAACAAAAGGCAGGCTTCTTCTTGACGCCACATCTTCAAAGCCAGCTGATAGGTGCTCAATGTCATAGTTCAATTGAGGGTTACGGCTAGGAATCGGTGAGAGCACAAATGGTTTCACATCTTTACTTATAGCTGTGTCCAAGATGTTGGCTAGGTTTAGTCGAGATCTGGACATGGTGATTCCAGCATTGATGTCATTCGCGTTCAGGGCAACTATCAATCTGTTTTCAGTGTCTGAGGCAAATCGCTTGGATGCTTCCTCAAGCCACTGCTCACTTAGTTGTGCTGTTGTTATCTCTGGGGTTGAGAGAACATAGAAGTCGATTCTTGGGTAATCACTTTGTGTTTTAGCGATTACTCGGCCTATCCAACCCAAACCTTTAGGGTCGCCACCTGCGCCAACGATGTCGTCGCCAATAACGACTACTCGAATGTTAGGACGTGGCTCAGCCATGATTTAGTTGAACGCTCGCTCGACTAGATCTGCTTGCTCAACAGCGTGACGCTTAGCTGAACCTGTTGCAGGAGATGCACTTGCTGGTCTTGAGACAAGTTGAGCAACCTGGCCACCCATGTATTTAGGTAGGAAGAGACCAATGTATGTCCATGGACCTTGGTTAGCTGGTTCATCCTGAACCCAGAACAACTCAGCTCCTGGGTACTGAGCATAGGTTGCTTTGATTTCATCAACCGGTGTTGGGTATAGCTGCTCAACACGAACAATTGCAGTTGTTTGATCATTACGCTTTTCAGCTTCTGCCAATAGATCCCAGTAGACCTTGCCTGAACAGAATAGAACTCTCTTCACGCTTGCCTTGTTTAGTCCACGCTCATCATCGATTACCGGCTGGAAGGTTCCATTAGTAAAGTCTTCCACCTTAGATGAAGCTGCCTTTAGTCGAAGCATTGACTTAGGGGTAAAGACGATAAGAGGTCTTCTTGGTCTTGCATATGCTTGACGACGAAGTAGGTGGAAGTGGTTCGCTGGTGTTGAAGGCTGAGCAACAGTCATGTTGTTCTCGGCACATAACTGGAGGTATCTTTCGATACGAGCTGAAGAGTGGTCTGGTCCCTGGCCTTCATAACCGTGAGGTAGCAGAAGAACTAGGGAAGAGTTTTGGCCCCACTTCTGCTCAGCAGAGGAGATGAACTCATCAAGGATGGTCTGAGCACCATTAGCGAAGTCACCGAACTGTGCTTCCCAAAGTACTAAAGCATCCTTGCGTTCAACTGAGTAACCATACTCAAAGCCCATAGCTGCATACTCACTAAGAAGTGAGTCATAGATATAGAACTTGGATTGCTCAGTTGAAAGGTTTCTAAGTGGAATCCACTCTTGACCATTCTCACGATCGTGGAAGACAGCATGGCGCTGAACGAAGGTTCCACGTCTGGTGTCTTGACCTGACATGCGTACGTTGACACCCTCAACTAGCAGGGAACCAAGAGCTAGTAGCTCACCAAAGCCCCAGTCAATGCCACCATCTCTAGACATTTCAACGCGCTTAGCAAGTAGCTGCTGCAGTTTAGGGTGCACGTTGAATGCCGGTGGAATGTTGCTGTGAGCTCCACCAATTAGTTCAACAATGTCCTTAGAAATCTTGGTCTCATGGTTAATCTCAGGGTGATCGCTAGCTGTGGTACCAATACCCTGCGGTCTTGAAACTAATTCAATCGGTTGAGCCATAGCTTCGTGAACATCAGTGAATGCTTTTTCAAGCTTGGCTTGAAGGTCAGCGTTTGACTGTTCAAACTCTTCACGAGTGATATCTCCTCGGCCAACTAGAGACTCTAGATAAAGAGTTCTAACTGAACGCTTAGCTTCAATCAAGTTATACATCAACGGTTGAGTCATCGAAGGATCATCACCTTCGTTGTGACCACGACGACGGTAACAAACTAGGTCAATGACCGCATCCTTACCGAAGGCTTGGCGGTAATCAAAAGCCATCTGAGCAACTCTGAATACTGCCTCAGGGTCATCACCGTTCACGTGGAAGATAGGAACTTGAATACCCTTAGCAACGTCTGTTGCATACACAGTTGAACGAGACATGCTAGGTGGGGTAGTGAAACCAACCTGGTTGTTGATCACAATGTGAATAGTTCCACCGGTTCTATAGCCTCTAAGGTTCATCATGTTTAGAGTCTCAGGAACTACACCCTGACCCGCGAAGGCAGCGTCACCGTGAATAAGGATAGGTAAAACTGGATACTCTTCAGGTGACTTGTTGATGCGGTCAAGCTTTGCTCGAACGATACCTTCAAGGACAGGGTTTACTGCTTCTAGGTGAGAAGGGTTAGCTGCTAGGTATACCTTGGTGGTGTTACCAGTTGAGCTGGTAAAGACACCTGAAGTTCCTAGGTGATACTTCACATCTCCTGAACCCTGAACGGTCTTTACGTCGGTGTTACCTTCGAACTCTCTGAAGACTTGACCGTAGGTCTTACCAGCGATGTTGGTTAGAACATTTAGACGACCACGGTGAGCCATACCAATGGCAACTTCATCTAGTTGTTGATCAGCTGCTGCCTGCAAGATTGCATCAAGGGCAGCAATAGTTGATTCGCCACCTTCAAGGCTGAAACGCTTCTGTCCTACGAACTTGGTTTGTAAGAAGGTTTCAAAAGCTTCTGCTTCGTTGAGCTTTTCTAGGATACGTAGTTGAGCATCACGTGAAGGCTTTACATAAGGAACTTCTAGGTTATCCTGAATCCACTTGCGCTCTGCTGGGTTATGGATGTGCATGTATTCAATACCAACAGTTCGGCAGTATGAATCACGAAGAATCTTTAGAACATCTCTAACCATCATCTTTGACTTACCGCCAAAGCCGCCGGTCTTATAAGTTCTGTCTAGATCCCAAAGGCTAAGCCCATGGGTTAGCACATCTAGGTCAGGGTGTGATCTTTGCTGGTATTCCAATGGATCAATATCTGCCATCAGGTGACCGCGAACACGGTAGGCGTTGATTAGTTCTTGAACACGAGTTTCTTTACTTCTGCCATCGACCTCTGTGGTTTCAAAGTCAGTGGCCCAGCGAATTGGTTCGTAAGGAATACGTAGGTCAGCGAATATCTCATCGTAGAAACCACGCTCGCCTAGAAGTAGTTCGTTGATCTTTCTTAGGAACTCTCCTGATCCTGCACCTTGGATAACTCTGTGGTCATAGGTAGAGGTAAGAGTAATAACTTTGCTGACACCAATCTTGGCTAGGTGCTCTTCACTCATACCCTGGAATTCAGCTGGGTAATCAAGTGCACCTGCACCGACGATGCAACCCTGACCCTTAGTAAGTCTCGGCACAGAGTGAACTGTTCCAATTCCACCTGGGTTAGTTAGCGAAACAGTTGTGCCCGCAAAATCTTCAGCAGTTAGCTTGTTATCTCTTGCACGCTTAACTAGATCTTCATAAGCGTTTAGATAGGTTGCGAAGTTAAGTCGCTGAGCTTTCTTGATGTTAGGAACTAGAAGTGCTCTGGTGCCATCAGGCTTAGGAATATCGATAGCAAGACCGAAGTTAATGTTGGCAGGAGACACAGCTGCTGGTTTGCCATCGATTTCTTCGTAGTAAACATTCTGGCTAGGGAACTCTTTTAGAGCTCTAACAATTGCGTAGCCGATGATGTGGGTGAAAGAGACCTTGCCACCACGAGTTCTTCCTAGGTGAGAGTTAATCACGATACGGTTATCGATCAAAAGCTTGGCTGGTATGGCTCTAACGCTTGTTGCTGTTGGAATGGTTAGAGAGGCGTCCATGTTGGCAGCCAAGGTCTTGGACATACCCTTAAGGATGTTGATTTGATCTTCGGCATCTTCTTCAACGTCAGAAGTTTGGGCTACCGGAGCTTGAGCAGGAATCGGTTGAGCCTGAGGTTCAACACGTGTGGTCTTTGCTACCAGTGGCAGTGAACCAGTGTTAGTAGTTACTGGTTGAGATACAACTGGCTGAGGGACAATTGGGGCCACCGGAGAGGACGATTGGTTACCTTGCTTTAGTTGGTGGTAGCGCTCAAGGATGGGTTGCCATTCCTTGTCGATTGAATCTGGGTTGGCTAACCACTGGCTGTACATTTCATCGACTAACCACTCGTTAGCGCCGAATTCTTGACCAGACTCTGACTTCTCGAAAGACACCGGTTAACCTCTCACTTTTGCCTAAACATGCCTTTCAAGCCTACCAAGCCGAGAATGGTTGGATATTCAGGGTTATCCCCATCTGTAAGCAAAAGGGTGGGTTCTTGTATGCTTAAAAGGCTATGGACTATGACCCCTACCCTTCTTCTAACGAAGTTATTTCCCTATGAGCGAGTGGTACCTTCTCGCATTAGGTGTAGCCCTGACTTTAGGCACAGGCCTCTTTGTAGCCAGTGAGTTTTCGCTAATCAACCTTGAACGAACTGAGCTCGAGCGTCGCCAGGATCAGGGTGAGCGTGGACTAGCTCCAACCATTAGGGCATTGAAGCGCTCAAGTACTCATTTGTCGAGTGCTCAAATTGGCATCACAATAACAACGATGCTGACCGGTTTCTTAGCTGAACCGGCACTATCCAAGATTCTTGAACCTAGCCTTGCCTTCCTTGATTTGAGTCAGGGCACACTGGAAACCATTTCCACCATTACAGCTTTGATTATCGCTACCGTCTTCTCATTCCTAGTTGGTGAACTAATTCCAAAGAACCTAGCCATTTCACTTCCACTTCAAGTAAATAAAGCAGTGATTAGATTCCAACTTGCTTTTACCTTTGTTTTCGGCTGGCTCGTTTGGCTACTCAATAGAAGTGGAAACGCCATCGTTAGATCTTTAGGTATTGAACCTAAAGAGGAACTTAGTTCCTCAAGAACTGCCGAGGAACTTAGCTCATTGGTTCAAAGATCAGCAAGCCTCGGTGCTCTTCAGCAGCGAACAGCAGACCTCATTACAAAGACTCTTGAGTTATCCCAGCTAACAGCAGCTGACGTTATGACTCCGAGAACTAAGTTGACTGCACTTGATGCCTCGGCTACGGTGCACGATGTTATTGCGCTCTCACATAACACTGGCTTCTCAAGATTCCCAGTCTTCACAGGCTCAACTGATGATGTTGATGGAATTGTGCACGTAAAAGCTGCCGCTTCAGTGCCTAGAGAAAAGCGCAACTCAGTTCCAGCTACAGCTCTTATGGTTGAGCCGTTCCGTGTTCCAGAGACCATGTCTTTAGAAAAACTCATGGGAGTGCTCAGGTCTCATGGACTTCAGCTTGCAATCGTTGTCGATGAATACGGTGGCACAGCAGGAATCGTAACGCTAGAAGACCTTATTGAAGAACTTGTCGGTGAGCTAGGTGATGAGCACGATAGAGCCAAGGTAGAAATCACCGGCGGCAAAGACCAGTCTTACTCATTCCCTGGAATGTATAGACCCGATGAACTACTTGAAAAACTTGCAGTCAAGGTTCCAGAAGACGGCTCTTATGAAACAGTTGCGGGATTCCTGATGGCACGTCTAGGAAGAGTTGCCTCAGTGGGCGATGAAGTTCAAATTGAAAGCGGTCTGCTGATAGTTGAGCGCATGGATGGCAGAAGAGTTGACCGCATCCGTTTCGTACCTGACTTCAAAGTAGAAGTGGAGGGCAGCAAAGATGACTGATCCAATTGTTGCTTTACTTTCATTTATCGGCCTGCTTCTAGCTAGCGGCTTCTTTGTGGCAGCAGAGTTTGCAATATTCTCAGCTCGTAGAGCACAGATAGAGCCAAGAGCTGAAGCGGGTTCTAAGCCTGCAAAGCTAACCATTAAGGGCATGGAGAACGTGAGTCAGATTGTTGCTACCTGTCAGCTAGGTATCACTATCAGCGCACTGCTAATCCTTACCGTTGTTGAGCCAAGCATAAAAGATCTACTCAAACAACCGCTTAGTTCACTTGGTCTTGGTAAGGAAGCTGTTTACGCAACTTCATTCCTGATTGCCCTAACTGTGGTTACCTTCCTGCACGTCCTGATAGGTGAGATGGTGCCTAAGAACATTGCTTTCTCTATTCCTGAGCGAGCAGCACTCGTTCTAGTTCCTATCGCATATGGAATTTCCATAGTTATGAGTCCTGTAGTCGGTATCTTGAATGGAATCGCCAACGCAGTGCTCAAGCTTTTTGGTGTCAAGCCTGTCAATGAAGCTAATAGTGCTTACACCCTGGATCAGGTTGAAAACATTGTGGAACATTCAACTCGTGAAGGTGTGTTGGTTGACGAAACTGGCGCAATTGGAAATGCCTTCGAGTTTACGGAAAAGAAGGTGCAAGACATTCTTGTACCAATAGAGAACCTAATCACTTTCAAGCTTGATGTAACACCAAGAGACATTGAACAGGCGGTTGCTAAGCATGGCTTTAGCAGATACATCATCCTGGATGATGCTGGTGAAATCGAAGGTTACCTGCATCTAAAAGATGTCATCGATAGCGATGAGGAAGAAGCTGATCAACCAGTTCAGCGCAAACTACTTAGAACTGTGAAATCAATCGGTGGCACTGTAGAGCTTGAAGATGCGCTAGCTCTTATGAAGAGAGATCGCCAGCACTTGATGGCCAACTTCAATGATGACGGCAAACTAGTTGGGCTACTCTTCCTTGAAGATATCTTGGAAGAGCTTGTTGGTGAAGTTAAAGACGCCACAAGACGTGACTAAGCAGGATATGTTCCGCGACTGTATTGGTTAGGCCAATAATCAACCTCAACACCTAGTTCATGAGCTGCTCGTAGTGGCCAGTATGGATCTCTTAGGGAGAGCCTTCCAATCATGATGATTTCAACATCTGTAGTCTGCAAGATCTCTTCTGCTTGCTTTGAATCTGTAATTAGCCCCACAGCAGCAACAGGGGACTCAACTTCTTCAGCAACATCATTAGCCATCGGTACCTGATAACCAGGACCAAAAGGAATCTTCACACCAAGAACCAATCCGCCACTTGAGATATCAAAAACATCTGCACCTACTGCTTCACAAAGTTTTGCTACCTCGGCACACTGCTCAACTGTGAAGCCATCATCACGATAATCGGTTGCAGAGAATCTAACGATGATTGGAACATCTTCACCAACTGCTGCTCTAATTCCACTGAGGATATCTAAAAGGTACTTGGCTCGATTTTCTAATGACCCACCGAACTCATCAGTTCTTTGGTTGGTGATAGGGGAGAGGAATTGGTGCACAAGATAACCGTGAGCTGCGTGTATTTCAATAACATCAAAGCCCGCTGCGATCGATCTCTTAGCTGCATCGACCCAATCTTGAATTGAAGAGTAAACCTCTTGTGTAGATAGTTCATGAGGTGTGTTGTATTCAGGGAAAGCTTCACTGGTTGAAGAGACAGGGACCCAGCCACCATTTTCAACTGTGATAGATCCTTGGCCTGACCAGGATCTATAGTTACTTGCCTTACGTCCAGCGTGAGCTAACTGAATAGCAGAAAGAGCCCCATGCTCTCTAATGAAATCTGTTACTTCTTTCCAAGCTTTAGCCTGCTCATCATTCCAGATGCCGGTATCCCAAGGGCTAATGCGACCAGCAGGGTGAACAGCCGTTGCTTCACACATAACTAGCCCTGCACCACCAACAGCTCTAGAGCCTAGGTGCACAACATGCCAGTTAGATGGCATACCGTCTTGGTTTTCACAGGAATATTGGCACATCGGAGCAATCCAAATGCGGTTTCTTGAGGTCTTGCTTCGAATGGTTAGTGGCTCAAATAGCTTGGTCATAGACCCAGCCTAGTCAAGCCGATAAGTGTTCACGCCTAGACTTGTCAAGGGAATAATCAAGGAGAACTTTGTTGCTAGCTAAACTTTTGCCGCTGCTTAGGACACTGACGCAGAAGTTCTGGTTCATCCTCGCTATCTCCCTTCTAGCGCAACTAACACTTATTTGGTTTGGCACAGCAAGCGGAGATCCTTATGGTGATGTGCGTTACACATATTCATCTTGGGTAACTACGAGCCTGCAGAATGGCTACATCCTAGGAATTAATGAACCTTGGGTCTATCCATACATTGCAAACATTCCTGTTTGGCTAGCCAACGTTGTGTGGCCAGCTGATTACATGACCGGTTGGTTTATTGTCTGTGTGAATGTGAACATGTTGATAATTGCATACCTACTCGGTTGGGGTAAGCAGATGGATAGAGCCAAAGCAGCCTGGTTCTTTATCGGCTGTGTTTTTCTCTGTGGCCCTGTAGCACTTGGACGCTTAGAAGTATTTAGCCTCGCACTAACTGTTATGGCTGCAATCTCATTTATCAAGAAAAGAGAATCTGCTTCAATGCAGTTCTTCAGTTTGGCTACCTGGATAAAGGTTTCGCCAGTTGCCGGTATCTTCAGCGGCTTTGTGGTCTCTGATAGAAGATTCCGATTTGTTTTGCATATGGCAATAGGAACTGCAGTGCTCCTACTTATTGGTTTGCTGCTGGGTGGCAATCAAAACATGTTCAGTTTCATTGGCATGCAGTCGGGTCGAGGTATTCAAGTTGAGTCAACAGTTGGCATCTTCTGGTTGTTACAGATCTTATTCAAGATTCCAGGTGCTGATGTTGTTTATGACCAAGCCATTCTTACTTTCCAAGTAACTGGTTTCGGTGTTACTGAAGTCGCGAGCATCATGACTTTGGTTCAGTTTGGAGCCTTGGCAATCACCATCTTCTTAGGCTTTAGAGCAAAGCGAAGAGGAGTAGATGCCAACACACTGTTTGCTTGGATGTTCTTGACCGCAACCCTAGATTTATTGGTCTTCAACAAGGTTGGCTCTCCGCAGTATCAGCTCTGGGTAATTGGTGCTGCTGTCTTTGGTGTGATGGCTGGAACTGCTCAATGGAAGTTCGTAAGCCTAATGACGATTCTGACTTCAGGGCTATCTTGGCTAATCTTCCCGATTTACTATGGTTCTTTGCTTGATGGAGAAACAGTTGGAGTTGGGCTCCTGATTCTTAGAAACCTAGGTATCGTTGCGATCTTGGTCTATGCCAACATCCAACTTACAAAACTAGGTAATAAGGCTAAGAGCGAAGTAGCTTAGCAAGTAACGGTCCAACCTTCTGGTGCTCAATCAGGAAGCCATCATGACCGAAAGAGCTCTTGATGGTGTGTAGTTTTCCACCAACTAATTCGGAGGTAATGCTCTCGGCAATAAATCTTTGATTCTCAATAGGGAATAACCGGTCACTATCGATACCTATTACTAGAGTCTTGGCTTTGATCTTGGCCAAGGCTGCCTTAGCTGACTTTCTGCCACGACCAACATCATGTGAGTTCATTGCTTCAAGCAGTGTGATGTATGAGTTGGCATCAAATCTTCTGGTGAACTTGTTTCCATGAAAATCTAGGTAAGAGACAACCGCAAAACGACCACCTTCACCTAGCGGGTTAATCTCACTTTGCCAGCTTCTATCAAATCGTTCGTTTAGTTCACTAGGGGATCTGTAGTTCAGCAGTGCCATTCTTCTAGCTAAAGCTAAACCAGCATGTGGGCCTAGACCTGCCTTCGCATCGTAGTAATTACCTTTGACGAAGTTAGGGTCAGTCTTGATAGCTTCTATTTGAACAGAGTTCAAAGCAATCTGATCGGCTGAGGTAACCGCAGGTGCTGCGATAACTGCAATGCGCTGCACTCTTGATGGATATTGGATTGCCCACTCAAGAACATGCATGCCACCCATAGAGCCACCAATGATGGCATGCCATGAGTTAATGTTCAGGGAATCAGTTAGAGCCACCTGAGCTAAGACCTGATCTCTAATTGTTAGATAGGGGAACCTAGAACCATATTCTCTACCTGTTTTATCTAGGGATGAAGGCCCGGTTGAACCTTGGCAACCACCAAGAATGTTGGGAGCCACAACAAAGTATTTGTTGGTATCGATAGCAAGCCCTGGACCAATTAGTTCACTCCACCAACCTTCGGTTGGATGTTCTTTACTTGACTTACCAACGGCATGAGAGTCACCGGTGAGAGCATGAAGAACCATTACTGCATTGGACGAGTCTTTGTTGAGTGTGCCCCAGGTTTCAAAGGCAAGCTTGGCCTGATGAAGTTCTTTGCCTGATTCAAGAATCAGATTCCCAAGGTTGGCGAAAGATCTGTCACCTGCAGGATCACCGTCACGCCAAGCTCCAGTTGCCTTAGGCTTACCGACTAGTTGTCGAGAAAGTTCTTCGGTTATGAGCTCGGACGGGACGGTGTCCTCAGGTGTTTGAAATTCCATCTAGTGAATTAGTGCTTCCTTACTTTGCAGCTGCAAAGCCGGTTTCAAGATCTGCAAGTAGATCGTCGATTGACTCTAAACCTACAGACAATCTGATTAGTCCAGGGGTAACACCAGCAGTTAGCTGTTGTTCTGGGGTCAGTTGTGAGTGAGTTGTTGAGGCAGGGTGAATAACTAGAGATCTAACATCACCGATGTTGGCTACGTGTGAGAACAGTTCTAGTGAGTCAACGAACTTAGAACCCTTTTCACGGCCACCCTTGATTTCGAAGGAAACGATAGCGCCAGGACCCTTAGGAGCATACTTCTTACCTGCTTCAAACCAAGGAGAAGTAGGAAGGGCTGCGTAGTTAACTGATTCAACCTGTGGGTGAGCATCTAGCCAGTTGGCAACCTTCTTGGCGTTCTCCACATGTCTTTCGATACGTAGGCTCAGAGTTTCAATTCCCTGAAGCAACTGCCAAGCGCTAGCTGGAGCGATAGCTGCACCTAGATCTCTAAGTAGCTGAACACGTGCCTTGATGATGTATGCAATGCCATCACCTAGAGCTGCTGTGTAGTTCACACCGTGGTAAGACTCATCTGGGGTAGTAAGTCCAGGGAACTTATCTGACTTAGACCATTCGAATTTTCCACCGTCAACGATTGCACCAGCAACAACTGTGCCGTGACCGCCTAGGAACTTGGTAGCTGAGTGAATAACAATGTCAGCTCCGTGCTCAAGTGGCTTGATTAGGTAAGGGGTGGCAACAGTGTTGTCAACGATTAGTGGAACTCCGGCTTTGTGAGCAACGTCAGCAACACCTTGGATGTCAAGAATGCTCACCTTTGGGTTACCAATGGTTTCTGCAAAGAAAGCCTTGGTGTTAGGTCTTACGGCTGCAGCCCATGCTTCTAGATCATCTTGGTCTTCTACAAAAGTAGTTTCAATACCGAGCTTTGGAAGTGTGTACTTGAACAAGTTGTATGTTCCACCGTAAACGGTAGAAGAAGAAACAATGTGATCTCCGGCTTGAGCAATGTTTAGAATTGCAAAAGTTTCAGCTGCTTGACCTGATGAAAGTAGCAATGCAGCTGTTCCACCTTCCAAAGCAGCGATACGCTTTTCAGCAACATCCTGAGTTGGGTTCATGATTCGGGTGTAGATGTTTCCAAACTCAGCTAAACCAAACAACCTTGCTGCATGCTCTGATGAGTTGAAGACATAGGCGGTGGTGTTATAGATAGGTGTCACCACAGCGTTAGTGGTTGGGTCAGGAGTTGCTCCAGCGTGAATCTGTGCTGTTTCGAATCCCCAGTTTTCAGGTAGGTTGCTCATTTGTGTGTTCTCTCTTGGTTGGTGTGAAGTGTTCTCTAAGGCTAGGGAGAAACAGGTTTATCACCAACTTGGGACTGAAACTTTATGTAACTTTCCTATACACAGGTCCAATGGACCAGAGCAGATTTACTTAGCAGCAGCCTCGTCAAGAGTGTCAAAGGCTAGGGCTGCCAACAGTGTGGCTCCATCGGCTAGAACGCTCTCATCAAACTTCGCTTTATTGCTGTGGTTTGATTGACGCTGTTCTAATGGAGTACCAGGGTCACCTGCTGACAGGAAGACGAAAGCCCCAGGAATCTCTTCCAAGATACTTGCCATGTCTTCGCCTCCAGGAATTGGCTGATCCATGTTCTCGTACTTGCCTTCACCAAACAGTTCGCCAATAACTCGTTCAACTCGATCTATAGCAGAAGCGTCGTTAACTAAAACCTTGGTCGCCGGGGAGAACTCAACTTCCGCTTCCAAACCAAATGCTGTAGCCACGTTCTGAATAAACGCTGGAATCTTGGTTCTGGTGTCCTCGTAGCCTTGCTTTGAGAATGAGCGGACAGTTGCGCCGAAGCTTGCCACTTCAGGCACGATATTTGTGGTGTGGTCATTGCCTGCTTTTATCCAACCAACGTTTAGAACAATCGGATCCAGAGCATCAAAGTGCTTAGTTATAAACGACTGGAGAGAGCTCAGTAGTTCAACCATGCCAGTGATTGGGTCAACCGCAGTCCAAGGCATAGAGCCGTGACCGCCTCTACCCTTGAGGGTGACGATTATGTCCCCTGCCGAAGCCATCATGGTTCCCTTGCGAGAAGCAAACACACCAGGATCATCGTAAGAGAAAACGTGGAGACCAAAGGCAGCAATCGGCTTATCACCTGATGCAAGGTGCATGTCTTGAGAAAGCATCACACCAGCTCCATCGTGACCTTCTTCACCTGGCTGGAAGAACATCACAACATTTCCCTTTAGTTGGTCCTTGTTCTCCGCAATAAGTTGTGCAGCACCAATACCCATAGCCATGTGCAAATCATGACCACAAGCGTGCATGTATCCATTAGTTGATGCAAAATCTAAACCAGTGTCTTCTTCGACAGCTAGAGCATCCATGTCTGCTCTAAGTAGAACTGTTGGACCAGGCTGGCCTCCTCTAATAACAACTGCAGCTGCAGTCATGTCTTTACCTAGGGTTACTTCACCTAGGCCGTCGACCTCTTTGAGAACAATGGCAAGAGTCTTAGGAAGATCTAAGCCAAACTCAGGTACCTGGTGCAAAGCACGTCTAATTGAGACAAGGTTTTCCTGCTTCGCATTGGCTTGGGCTTTGAGCTGGTTCTGATCCATGACTTCTTCTTTCTCGGAGGTATTCCTATTTTGGCACTAAAAATGGGCAAGCAGATGACTGTTAAGAACGAGACTGGAGGCTCTGACACAGCAGATAATTGCACGCAACTTTTCCACAACAAGCGGTTTGTTCTTGACTGGACTAAGTTAGTCCACTTATCATTTGACTATGAAGAAAGTTGTTAACATCCATGCAGCAAAGACTCACTTTTCAAAGCTTGTTGAAGAAGTAGAGGCTGGAGCTGAAGTCACTATTGCTCGAGCCGGTAAGCCAGTTCTTAGGCTAGTGAAGTACGAGGAGGAAACCCCAACTCGAAAGCTTGGGTTTGCGAGGGGTCAATTCAGCGAGTTATCTGACGCAGAATGGGAAGAATTGGATGCTAAGTTCAACGCTCTTTTTGAAAAGCGCTAGTTTTGCAGTCCAAACTTATTCTTGATACACATGTAGCTGTTTGGGTAGCGGGTTCTCCCAACAGGCTTGGGCCCAAAGCAAAGAAACTCATCCAAACCGCTAAAGATGTTTCAATCTCGAGTATTTCCATAGCCGAGTTAAACATGAAGTCGATGATTGGTGGCAGCAAGATCCCTAGCAACTTATCTGAACAGTTTCGGAAAGCAAACATTCAAGTTTCTGACTTCGACTCCAAAGCAGCGGATGAGATTTTGCGTTTTGGATCACTGGCCAAGCATGACCCTTTCGATCGCTTGATACTCGCTCAAGCTTCCGCCTCCGGTGCCAAACTAGTCACTGCTGACAGAGCGCTGCTCGCTCTAAATCTTGACTTTATCCTCGACGCAGAGTCCTAAGCCACAGAATAACCTTTTTACATGTTCTTTGAATCGATGCACCCAACTTGGCAGAGTTGGCTAGCTCAGTTGCAGCCGACGCTGGATGCTATCGAAGCAAGAGTTCTTACAGCGGAACAGGTAACACCTGAACTGAGTCAGGTGATGAGAGCCTTTGAAACCGACCCAAGCAAAATCAAAGTAGTTCTAATAGGTCAAGACCCATATCCAACCAAGGGTGATGCCATAGGCCTAGCTTTCGCTATGAACCAAGGTGCCAAGATGCCTAGAAGTCTTGTGAACATAGTCAAAGAACTTGAAAGCGACCTGGGCATTCAAACACAGGAGCAAGTGGATCTATCAAAGTGGGTAGATCAGGGCGTTCTTCTACTTAACAGAACTCTCACCACCCAAATAAGTCATGCGGGAGCTCACTCCAAACTTGGTTGGGATGGCTTCACAAAAGCAGCACTTATCGAACTTGCTAAGAGAAACAAACTGGTCTTTATTCTTTGGGGCTCGCGTGCCATTTCACTGGGCAGGGAAGTAGCTCACAGTGCTTTGAACTGCAGACTTATTGAATCTGTTCATCCGAGCCCTTTATCTGCTTATCGAGGCTTCTTTGGCTCTAAGCCATTTAGTAAAACTAATCAGGAACTTATTGCTCTTGGTTTAGAGCCAGTAGATTGGTCTCTATAAGGAAGTGAAGAATTGCCTCTAGATTCAGAATCGCGTTGGCGACTAGTTAAGTTACTAAAGTCCAAAGGTGCTCAGGAAGAGATCACCGTTGAGGCTATTGAGCTACGTGCGGCAACTGCTGCTGATGCTAAAGAAATTGCTGAGATCTACAACTACTACGTAATCAACTCAGTTGTCACCTTTGATATTGATAAGACAACTGAAAAGACCTGGCTGGAGAAACTCGAATATCTAAAGGGGCTTGGCTTACCTTTCATAGTTGCACAATCTGCCTCGGGGAACATTCTTGGTTTTGCGTACGTGGCACCTTGGCGAGCCAAGGCTGCATATAAGAGGACTGTTGAAGACACTATCTATCTGAGGCCAGCGGCTATTGGTAAGAGACTGGGCACAAAGCTATTGGCTGAGCTTATTGTTTTATCTAAAGCGGCAGGTGTGCGCGAGATGGTTGCTGTTATCAGCGACAAAGGGGCTGATCCTTCCATTGCTTTGCATGAGGCTTTTGGCTTCAAGAGACAGGGCCATCTAGCCAAAGTTGGCTTTAAGTTCAACCGCTGGTTGGGAACAATACTTTTACAGAAAAGTCTGTGATTAACTTCAGTTTCCTCTAAGGTCTTGGGGTTAGAGTGAAGGCATGAAGCCAGTAACCCGATACACAGCTATAGCGCTTGTTTTGCTATTGGCTTTGGGTTATCTAACTGCTTTGGTTGCATCTTCTGGTGGAGCAACAGTATCAAGTGACCCTGCATACAAAGATGAACCAGTTGTTGGCCTAGTCATAAAGTACAAAGATGGCCAAGTGCCCGTTGATGTTTTTGGTAATCAGTTGGGTCTAGAACTCAGTGGTGTAAAGCTAAGCCCAGGTTTTGACATTGGTCTTGGTATGCATTCAGCAAAATTCACTAAAGAACTTGATGAAGCAGACGCTCTGGTTGTTGCTAATCAGGTTGCCAAGAGCCCTTATGTCGAGGCGGTCTATTTAGATCACTTACTCACCAAAGCTACTTACAGTGCTTCCACGCCAAAGCTTGCAGTGTTGAAAGCTAGCTCTGCACCGACAAAGCTTGTTGCTAAAGATGGATGGAGTTCTACTTCTCCGAAGTTGGCGGTAGTCAATCTAAGTTGGACTGCTCCAACAAAGCTCAACGGAGGTTTCTTGTGGGGTTATCGGATCAGTAAATACGACAAAGTATTAGAAGAGTATGTAGTTCTAGTGAGTAACACCAAAACCAGGGCGACTTCTATAAAAGTTAAAACGGGACTCATCGCCGGTGAACAAACCAGCTTCAAAGTAGCTGCCATAACTAAGTCGGGTAATTCCAAATACATGGCAATCAGTAAAGATTCGTCACCGGCTAAAACAGTTCCTACCGCTATTCCACAAGCACCGGTCTTGCAGTCGGCTGGAAACATAAGTTCAGCTAACCCTATTGTTTCTTGGGTATCCCAGGGACTCGAAGAGCGCGGTGGGCTTTCCGTTAACTATTCAGTTAAAGCCACAGCTTTAGATTCCACAGAGGCGCTCTGCTCAACCTCCAGCTTCTCCTGCACATTAAGTGGTCTTGAGGCAGGTAAGCGATATCAAGTTGTTGTGACAGCAACAAATGCTCGAGGCTCAGCATCGTCAGTACCGGTGACAGAAACCCTGGACCCTATGAAAGATCTCCAGTGGTATCTGGATGGCACTTATGGAATCAATGCTTCTAAGGCATGGAAGATATCTAAGGGAAGCCCATCAATAGTTGTTGCTGTCTTAGACACAGGTATCACGGAGCATCCTGATTTAGATGGCAACATCGTAGTTGGCTACGACTTCATCTCTGATCCAGCTAACTCTCGTGATGGTAATGGTCGTGATGCAGATCCAAGAGATCCTGGTGACTACATAAACGCAAGCACACCAAGCTCTTGGCATGGAACTCACGTTGCAGGCATCATCGCAGCTGAATCTAATGACATAGGTATCACAGGAATTGCGCCGAATGTAAAGATTTCACCAGTTCGAGTTCTAGGTATTAGAGGTGGTTCTGAAAGCGATATTGCTGCTGGGATCAACTGGTCCATAGGTGTCAAGCTATCGGGTATTCCAGCTAACCCAAACCCTGCGAAAGTAGTTAACTTATCGATTGGTTCATCAAGTTTCTCCACTTGTTACTCCAAGTCACCAACTCAACTAGCCATCGATGAGTCCAAGCGAAGAAATGCAACTCTAGTTACTGCCGCTGGTAATGACAATCAGCTGGCCAGCAATTCTTACCCTGGCAACTGTTATGGAAACATCACCATAGGTGCAACCGGCATAACCGGAGATCGTGCTTACTACAGCAACTATGCAGGTTACTCCAGATCTCAAGATATTTACATCGGTGTTGATATTTCAGCTCCTGGTGGCGATGACTTAGTTGGTTACAACAAACCTGCAAGTGGTTTGATTTGGTCAACGCTCAATGACGGAAAGACAACTTTAGGAAGAGCTACCTATGGAGGCGAGCAAGGCACCAGCATGGCCTCACCAGTTGCTGCTGGTGTAGTGGCACTAATGTATTCGGTTCGGCCAACCATTTCTTATACAAAGGTTTGGGAGATTTTGAGTGGAACCTCAAGAGCGTTCAATCCAGATTCTGATTGTGAATACCAACTGTTGGATACCCCTCTAAACGACGGCTCGATTCTTATCACTGGTTTATGTGGCATTGGAATAATTGACGCCAATGCAGCTCTAATCGAAGTGCAGAAGTTAAACAAATAAAGCCAGCCTTTATAAAGGCCAGCTTTGATTTGTTGCTGGTGCGGAAGGTGGGACTTGAACCCACACGCCATGGGCGCTAGAACCTAAATCTAGTGCGTCTGCCAATTTCGCCACTCCCGCGGAGCCTTACTAGTCTAAGGGAAAAATCGATTCTTTGCCTGTGGAGAATTTAAGCGGGTTCTTCGGGGATTTGTAAACATGGGGTATGGCCAGCCAAACAGTCCTAACCATCACCGAACGAGCCCGTTCAATCTTGTCTTCTGGCTCAGATTCGCTAGATCAGGCAATATCCAGAGCTGTTGATGAGGCCTATGAGAATGGTCAAGATTTAGTTGAAGCAGGCGAACAACAGTTGTTAGGCGAGGTTAGAAGTGCGCTTTCAGGCTATGGCCCCCTTGATGACTTAGTCACAGATCCCTCGATTGAAGAGATTTGGATTAACGCACCAGATCAGATTTTCATAGCCAAAAACTCTGAGACAACAAAACTTGCTATCAAGCTAAGTGCTCTTGAGATAAGGCAAGCGGTTGAGCGCATGCTCAGGGACTCAGGAAGAAGGCTGGACCGTTCTGAGCCGTTTGTTGATGCCACACTTCAAAACGGGTCTCGATTGCATGTGGTGATTCCGGATGTGACTCGTGAACACTGGGCAGTGAACATTAGAAAGTTTCCGAGTCAGGTTTACTCGCTCAGTGATTTAGTGGTGTTTGGATCAATTACAGAGTTGATGGCTAGGTTTCTTGCAAGAAAGTTTGCAGCAGGTGTAAATATTTTGGTTTCTGGAGCAACTCAGGCAGGAAAAACAACAATACTTTGTGCGCTGTTGGATGTTGGTGCAAGGAACCAACGCCTGGTCAGCGTTGAAGAAACCTTTGAGATTAGGACAAACTACACCGACTGGGTCGCCATGCAAGCTAGGCAAGCAAACCTTGAAGGTGTTGGTGAGATAACCTTGCGCAGGCTGGTCAAAGAAGCATTACGTATGAGACCTAGTCGACTAGTTATCGGTGAAGTCAGGCAAGCAGAGGCATTGGACTTACTAATTGCCTTGAATTCAGGGATAGCAGGTCTTTGCACCATCCACGCTAACTCTGCATTTGACGCACTTGAGAAGTTGAAGTTACTGCCATTACTTGCAGGTGAAAACATCCCAGCGTTGTTTGTGTCACAAACAGTTGAACGCAACATTGGCTTGGTAGTTCATTGTGAGATGAGTGCAGCTGGGCAAAGAAAAGTTACTCAGGTGATTGAGTCACTTCCTGATGGTTCTTGGGCTGAGGTGCTCTTGTGAGAAATAGATTGTTGCAAGCGGGTATAACAGGAGTCCAGCCGGCACAATTCATCCTGCTCCTGGTCGTTGGCTTCGCTACTCTATTTGCTCTGATTGTCTTTACAACCAGCTCGATGTTGATCGCAGGAAGCGTCTGCGTTTGTGTAGCAGCTCAGCTCCTAGACACACTGCAAACGAAGACTAAGAACGAGAATCTCAAAACAAATCTTGAATGGCCAAAGTTTCTAGACTCAATTCACTCGGCTGCCTGGGCTGGAGCATCACTTGAGCAGGCAATTCTGGATTCAGTGGAGGTTGCTCCTCCAAAGATTTCTTGGGCTCTACTTGAGTTTGAAAAGGACCATGGCGCAGGCCTAGCGTTTAGTCAGAGCCTAGACAATCTCAAAGCTCGGCTGGGTAATCCAATAGCTGATCGCTTTATTGAGATAACTCGGCTCGCTAGTGCGTCAGGCGGTAGAGGCTACCTGAGTGCACTCAGGTCGCAAGCTCTTCAGCTTCGTTTAGAGAATGCGACCTGGAGTGAAATTCAAGTCAAGCAGAACTGGGTTCTAGGAACCGCCAAGTTAGCAGTGCTCGCACCGTGGCTAGTTTTGGTTCTATTAGGGATGAGACCTGAAACTGCGGTTGCCTTTCAAACTGAAACTGGAGTCACTGTTCTGGTCATTGGTTTAGTCGCTTCACTACTTGCTTTCCGGTTGATAAAAGCATTAGGAACTCTGCCTCAAAGAACTAGAACGTTGGCTCTGTGATGCAATACATTACTTTCGGATCGAGCATCATCGCTGCCATTGCGCTGTATTGGAGTTTTGGTAAACCAAACAGTTCACAGCTAACGTTGCGACTACAACCAAGAGAACAACTAGCAGATACCAAAGCAAAGAAGGCTAAGTTCAATGAACTAACTGCTCTGATGGAAATCCCAGATTTTGTATCTCTACTTTGGTTTGCAATAAGTGCAGGGGAATCGCTAGATGTTGCTCTGAAGATAGCTGTCAGTAGATCATCTGGCTATGTCTCAACTGAGTTCGAGGCAGTGATGAGAAATGTTGAACATGGAGCTTTACTTCAAGTTGAACTGCAGAACCTCGCGGTAGAGGCTAAGTCTGAGCAGATAAGAGAGTTGGCAACCAAGCTAGCTGTAGCCCTAAACAACGGTTCCGCACTGAGTGAACTTCTAAGTGATTACATGCAGTCTGCAACAACTGAACTCAGAACTCAACTGATAGCCAAAGCAGGCAAGAACGAAACCAAAATGATGATTCCAATGGTCTTTGTTATCTTGCCAGTGACTGTGATGTTTGCGCTTTATCCAAGCCTTGCCCTAATCCAGGGCAGTTTTCTATAAACAAAGGAGAAAAATGAAAATGAAACAACGCTTAATGTCTGAAACAGGAGATGTTCCGGGTTGGGTTTTGGTTACCCTGATGACTGCAGGTCTTGTGGTGTTGCTCTGGGCGGTAGCCGGACCAGCGCTAAAGACTATCTTCAACAATGCGGTAGCCAAGGTAGTTGTTATCTAAACTACGAAGCGAATCAGGCTCGGCAGTTGCTGACTTTGTCTTAGTTGCCGTCCCTGCTTCGCTTCTAGTGATTCCTCTAATTGACCTGTTTGGCCTTTACCAATCGGCCATAGTCAAACAACAAGTTGCCTACGACATAGCTCGTTATGCAGCGCTTGCTGATGTTTCGCTAGAGAAAGCTGCACAGTACAGACAACTCAGAGATTCATCCGTCACGCTCAGCACAGAGAAGTCAGATTCGTCCTGCACTGTCCTGGCCAACGCAGAAGTACTACGAAAGGTAACGTTCTGGCCTGAGGTGCTAAGGGTTCAGATTCAGGGAAGAGCTGAGTGTGAGAACTAATCTTTGGAAACAGGACCGAGGCAGTATCTTGATTGAAGTTGTTACTTTTGCTTTTGTTGGTTTCGGGCTCGTACTAGCTCTTGGGTTTCAACTACTAGAACAAGAACGTAAGGTGTTAGAACTTCAGGGGATAGCCAGAAACTCAATGCGTAGCTATCTGCTGAACGCATCTAATGACATGTTCGAGGAAGTGTCGAGACATCAAGAAGATAGCAGGCTCTGGGCTGAAGAAAGTCTTGCTGTTTCTATATCATGTTCGCCTGCCAACTGTTCCCTACCTAATTCGCTGATTTGGCTAAGGCTTTCGGCAGGTGATCTGAACGCAAAAGCGTTTGGGGTTAGAAGTGGTTAGCGAGGACAAGGGCTCTGCGTTAATCTGGTTTGTCTTCCTAGTAGCGTGGCTTTGTCTGATCGCATTGACTCTGGCAGCTTCAGTACACCAGTATCTCTTTGCTAGGGAGCTCACAGATTTCACTGAACAGTTTGCTGTAGCGCTTAAGACAAGACTGCAACTTCAGCCAAGCTCAAACATCGTGACTTTGTCATCCGCTCTGTTTACAGAAGTAACCCCTAAGTATTCGTTTCGAGAACTTCAGCTGAAGCAGTTGACTCTTGAAGCGGGGGATACAGTTAGGGTGCTGTTTTGTGCCAAATGGGTTTCACCGGTTAGCTCAGTTGATGTAACTAGAACAATTTGTGAGGTTGCTTTAGCTCGGTGAATCTATCTCTTGGATTCAGGCGCTACAGCATAGCGAGGAATGTATTTATACATCAGCCCTGCACCGATGAAGCCAAGGACTCCAAAGCCAGCCATTGCTCCGGTCAATCCCACGACAACAACCAATGGGGCAAGAAGCGCAGGTGCTGAGGCATCCCCAAAGTCGGCAAGTAAACGATATGAGGCTAGGAACTCACTTCGCTTATCTGGTGGAGCAAGATCTGCTCCTAGCACCATGATTACACCACTACCTATTCCATTTGCTACGGACATTAACAGTGCTAGCAATAGGAATGTGTTGGCATCAACTGCAACACCAACTAGTAGATGAGTTAGACCTAGTCCCAGAAGAGTTGGAACAGCTGCAAAGCTTCTTCCAAAGCGATCCATTATCTGACCACTTAGATAAAACATTGCAAAATCTAGAGCACCTGCAAAGCCAATGAATAATGATGCTTGCTCTGTGGGTAGTCCTAGAGAAATTGCTATAAGTGGTAACCCAATCATCCTGGTGCCACGAAGTGCACTCAATATAGAGGAGGCAACTCCAAGGGTTGCTAGCTTCTTGCCTTCACGTCTGGCAACTCTGAAGGTTTCTTTTAGGGAAGAGCTGTTCCTTGCAAGATTCTCTCCACCCTTAGCAAATAGCAGCACTAGGGCAGCCATTGCACAAAGCACTAAAGGTAAGTAGTAAACAGCTTGCACTGAATACAGTTTGATAACGCCCGCAGCTAACACAGGACCAACAAATGAACCTGCTCTAAACATTCCACCCAAAACAGATAGCGCTCTGGCCCTAATTGCGATTGGAACATGCTCGGTCATCCAGGAGAGTCGGGCCAATCCAAAGACAGCAGAGGCTGCGCCGACTACAAATACACCAGCACCTAGCATCACTAGGTTTACGGCGAACAAACTCAAAAGAATACCTAATGCACCCGATGCAGCTGCGCCAATCATTGCTTTGCGTTCACCTAGCAGATCAACAAATTTAGCTGCTGGAATGTCGGCTACCAGCCGACCAATCATAAGTAACCCGGTAATGAAACCTGCAGTTGCAAGATCAGCACCTAATAGAAGAGCGGTTGCTGGAACGCTAGGAATCATTCCAAATTCAGCAGTTGAGAATAGGAAAGATGGCAGATAAACAGGAAAGACTAACTTTCGTTTAGAGAAGGTTTCACCAGATGCCATTAGCCAATTATCGCCTAGTGGCTCACTCTCTCAAGTATTGCCTTGCTCACGCCTAAACTAGAGAACATGTCTGACCTTGATCTCTCTGCTGAAATCAAGCAAATCCGTGGAACTTTCGCCACTATTGCTGAGGTTACTGACGTACCCAAGCTAGATAAAGAGATTGAACAACTAGAGAAAGATGTTCAAGACCCTAACCTTTGGGACAACCCAGACGCGGCACAGAAGCTGACCAGTGCTCTATCTAGGAAGCAAGCCCAGCGAACCAGAATTCAGAGTATTGCTAGCCGCCTTGATGATCTTGAAGTTCTAATTGAACTAGCCAACAGCGAATCAGATAAGTCAGCAGCAACTGAAGCCACCAATGAACTTGAGTCATTGAAGAAACTGGTAGCTGAACAAGAGGTTGAGACTCTGCTCAATGGTGAGTATGACTCAAGAGCAGCCATCGTCACTATTCGTTCTGGAGCAGGTGGCGATGATGCTACTGACTTTGCTGAAATGCTCATGAGAATGTATTTGAGATATTCAGAGAAGCAGAGCTGGCCCGCACAAGTTTTAGATATCTCTCATGCTGAAGGTGCTGGTATCAAGTCAGCAACATTTGAAATTGATGCTCCTTATGCCTATGGTCAACTATCGGTTGAAGCAGGAACTCATCGTCTAGTTCGCATGAGCCCATTCAATGCAGCAGGTAAAAGACAAACCAGCTTTGCAGCTGTTGAAGTAGTTCCATTGATTGAACAGACAGATGTTATTGATATTCCTGAAAGCGACATCCGAGTAGATGTCTTTAGATCTTCTGGTCCTGGTGGTCAATCTGTGAATACAACAGACTCTGCTGTTCGCATCACACACATTCCAACTGGAACAGTTGTGTCTTGTCAGAACGAAAAGTCTCAACTGCAGAACAAAGCATCTGCGATGAGAGTTTTACAATCAAGACTTCTAGAAATCAGAAGAACTGAAGAAGAAGCAACTAAGAAACAACTTGCTGGAGATGCAACAGCATCTTGGGGAGATCAAATGCGCTCCTACGTCTTAGCTCCATATCAAATGGTCAAAGACCTAAGAACCAACTTTGAAGTGAATAACCCTGATGCAGTGTTTGATGGAGATCTCTCCGGCTTTATAGCCGCTGGTATCAGATGGCGTAAAACAGGCACCATTTAGTAAAGACACACAACCTAATCAAAGGCCTCTAGGGGTTTAGTCAATTTAGGCTAAAAACCTAATGATTTCTATCTCTCAAGTGACCAAGGCCTATCGGGGTGCTCCAAGAGCAGCCTTGGACAACGTGTCTCTTGAAATAGATAAAGGTGAGTTCGTCTTCCTGGTGGGTTCCTCAGGCTCTGGTAAGTCATCTCTTATGAGAATGATCCTTAGAGAAGACATGCCAACTAGTGGAAGCATCCACGTATTAGGGGAGAACCTAGTAGGTATTCCCTCCAGAAGAGTTCCGCACTTCAGACGAAAACTGGGCGTAGTATTCCAAGACTTCAGATTGCTGCCAAACAAGACAGCAGCTCAAAACGTAGCCTTCAGCCTAGAAGTGATTGGTAAATCAGCAGGCTTTATCGCTGAAGCCGTGCCAGATGTTCTAAGGCTTGTTGGTCTAGAAGAAAAAGCCAACAGCCTGCCATCAGAACTAAGTGGTGGTGAACAGCAGAGAGTTGCTCTTGCTAGAGCCATTGTGAATAAGCCAGCAATCTTGTTAGCGGATGAGCCAACTGGAAACCTGGATCCAGCTACCAGTGAAGGCATCATGGCTTTGCTCGAGCGAATCAATCTTTCTGGAACAACCATTGTTATGGCCACGCACGATGTTGGCATCGTGGATAGAGGACGTAGAAGAGTTGTTGAACTAAGCCAAGGTCGCATCGTAAGAGATGAACGTAGCTCAGGTTATGGAATCGACCGATGAGATTTAGCTTTGTCTTCAGTGAAATGGGTATTGCCATAAGGCGTAACCTGAGCATGATTGTCTCAGTAATCTTGGTTACCTTTATATCTCTTACCTTTGTAGGAACTGCAGGTTTGCTGCAGCAGCAAATCGGTTCTATGAAAACCTACTGGTATGACAAAGCTCAGGTTGCTATTTACCTTTGCACTAAGACCTCTCCTCAGGAGATCTGCCCTCAGGGCGAAGCCAGTAAAGATGTTCAGGGAGCCATCACTCAAAGACTAAAGTCAGAAACCCTAGCTCCATACATCGATAAGTATTACTTTGAGAATCATCAGCAGGCCTTTGAAACTTTCCAAAGAGAGTTCAAAGACAACTCGGTAGCTAAATACGTAACACCTGAACAACTAAACGAAACTTTCTGGGT
>JBMOFL010000017.1:0-25253 GCA_049314335.1 Rhodoluna sp.
TCTGAAACAGGTTCACATGTATATTCTTCTGAAACAGGTTCACATGTATATTCTTCTGAAACAGGTTCACATGATCCGCTTGTGCCATCTTCGCTGTATACAGCTGAATAGCCTTCCATACAGTCAATAGCTATTTGAGGCTTTGGTTCATCTTCATCAAAACCATCTGAAACAGGTTCACATGATCCGCTTGTGCCATCTTCGCTGTATACAGCTGAATAGCCTTCCATACAGTCAATAGCTATTTGAGGCTTTGGTTCATCTTCAGCAAAACCAGCAGATGCTGATGCAGTTACAAATCCAGCAGCAAATAGAGCCGCGATTGCAATCTTAGAAATTTTCATAATGTCTCCTTTAGACTTATTTATAGCCTAGGGGAGAATAAGTAACAATAGGGTTGCGTTAAACTGTGAATCTGCCTTATTCGAGTTACCGAAAGTAGCCATGTCAGAACAAAAATTATTATGGTCCGAGGAATTTAACCAAGGGACAGGCTCAGCCCCTAACCCTGAAATCTGGGGTCGTGATCTAGGGGATGGCACATCCCATGGCATACCTGGTTGGGGCAATAACGAGCTTCAGGTATACACCGATCAAAACGCCTTTGTAAATGAAGAGGGCCATTTGGAGCTTGAGGCTAGGAAGATAACTGACGGTTCAGAAGGAACCGCTTATTACGGTCCAGTCCAGTGGACTAGTGCACGTCTGGTTACCAAGAATAAGCTGCATTTCCTCTATGGACGCATAGTGATTAGGGCTAAAGTGCCTGCAGGAGTAGGCCTCTGGCCAGCTTTTTGGATGCTTGGGGACTCAATGGATAGTCTGGGCTGGCCCTTGGCTGGCGAAATAGACATTATGGAGTGGGTTGGTAAGGCTCCGCTGGAAGCTCTTGGTACACTCCATGGACCTGGTTACTTTGGAGACAATGGCTGCGGCGGGAAACTGGTCTTTGACGAGAGCCTTGCCGGTCAATGGCACGAGTTTTCTATCAACTGGAAACCAGGCCATATTGCTTGGTTCGTTGATGAGAAAGAGTATTTCTCAGCAACTCCTGAAAGTGTGAGTCCAAATGAATGGGTTTATGACCACCCGTTCTACTTGTTGCTAAACATGGCTGTTGGCGGCAATTTGGGTGGGCCAGTGGATCCCGAGCTAGCAGACTCAAATAAATTGCTTGTAGATTACATTCGGCTATACGAATATCAAGGATATGGACAAATCCATTCAAAATAGACTGCCAAATTTCGGTGAGTTTCTACATGTTCCCGATTATGTGTATAAAGTGTTTAGTGGATGCAAGTGCATGGGGCTTCAAAGAGCAGGTAACAGATAGTAAATGGCACAGAAACAAACAGCAGAGAACATTGAATCCGCCTGGAACTGGTTCGTTTCCAAGTACGAAGCTAGAGGCTACAAATCCCTTAACCAGTTCGCAATCGCTACAGGCATGCAGAAATCAAGCCTGAGCAGGTATTTTCACCTAGAGCGCGAGATCCCTTCTGGCACAGTCGGAAGACTATGTGCAGAACTAAAGGTCTCTCCAGAAGAACTTCTGAGGGCAGTTGGAGCACTAGGTTGGCCGGCTAAGCCTAAGCGCAACCGCGGATAAGTAGGTTTCTACCTGCAGGTAGTACCGTACGGCAGTAGTCAGGGTCTGACCAGAGCTTTATGACGTGCTCCAGAACCTCGGGTTTGAGGTGTTTCTTACAGTTTTCAGTGAACTCATCTACCCTGAGACCCATTTGAATGGTAATTCTTGGGCGATCCAGATCAATTTCAGCCTCAGTTTTCGGTGCTTTCTGAGGAACAATCTCTATTTCGACGTCGTCCCAAGAGCTAACCGGAACGGGTTTCCCCGCTGCCTTTAGTTCCGAAGGATTAGGCCAGGCGTTGACTAGGTGCTCTACTAGGCCTGGATGCAGGATGCTCCCAAAATGTGGTTTTATGACATCTGCCGATTGCCCTAATGGCACTGAAATAGTGAGTTTTTTAGGCTCTGGACAAACAATCCGCACTTGAGCTGCCTCAGGAACCTCGAATGAGGTAACCGTATCGCCGCGTGAAAGTAGAACTTCAGTGTGCATGCTGCCCCGTAACATAGTCGTCTAATATCCCCGATTGGAAACATCGATTTTATTGTAAGGGAGCCCACTGACATTTACTCCCTAATCAGTGTTTATACGAACAAATAGAGTCGTGAGAGAATAGTCACATGACTACTCATACACATATCGCAACCCTGCACACCAACCACGGAGTCATTAAAGTAAATCTTTTCGGCCTGGATGCCCCAGTAACAGTGCAGAACTTTGTTGGACTAGCTGATGGCAGCAAAGAGTGGACTCACCCTCGCACTGGAGCCAAGAACACTAATACTCCTTTGTACAGTGGTGTCATCTTCCACCGAATCATTCCTGGTTTCATGATCCAGGGTGGAGACCCAACCGGCACCGGCATGGGTGGCCCTGGCTATAACTTCAAGGATGAGATCAGCGAACAGAACTTTAACGAGCCATACAAGCTGGCTATGGCGAACGCAGGTCCTGGAACCAACGGTTCCCAGTTCTTCATCACTGTTGCTCCAACAACCTGGTTGTATGGCAAGCACACTGTTTTTGGTGAAGTAGCAGATGAAGCGTCAATTGCAGTAGTCGACAAGATTGCAGCTGTTGAAACTGGTGCTCAAGACAAGCCAAAGAGCGATGTAGTTATCGAGAGCATCACTATCGAAGCTGAGCAGGCTTAGTGTCTGAAATAACCACTACTTGTTACAGACACCCCGATCGAGAGACTGGGGTGTCTTGTCAACGTTGTGACAGATTTATTTGCGTTGAATGCTCCTCACCTGGAGCGGTTGGTTTCTTGTGTCCGGAGGACTCAAAAGATCGAGTAAAAATTCACAAGGCTACTTTCCAAAAATCTTTGTTCAGTGCTGCTCCAGTTACCTTGACTCTGATTGGCGTAAACGTTCTTGTTTACATTTGTCAGTTCTTATTCCCGAACTTGATTGAGTCTCTGTATTACGCCAATGTGGGTAGCAACACAGAGTGGGGCAGCTGGCAGAGAGTTTTCACATCAGGGTTTGCCCACTCAGAAGCGCAGATCACTCACATCCTGTTCAACATGTATTCACTGTTCGTGCTCGGCACACTTCTTGAACCGATGATTGGCAAGTGGAGATTTCTCACCCTTTACTTCTTCTCAATATTTGGCGGTGGCTTAGGCTACTTGCTTCTATCCTCAGAGTTTGGCTACGTTGTCGGAGCTAGCGGTGCAGTGTTTGGACTGATGGGAGCGTATCTCGTTTTTCTAGTAGTCACAAAGACAAATGCTAGTCAGATGTATATCATTATTGGACTTAACTTGTTCTTGAGCTTTTTACCCGGCATCGCCTGGGAGGCACACGTCGGTGGTTTGATTGTTGGAGCAGCTGTTGGTTATCTACTCATTTCAACTAAAGACAAGGCAAAGCAGAATATACAACTCATAGGTTTAGTTGGAATTGCAATAGCTCTAGTGGCTATTTGGGTAATAGGTAACGCACCTATAAATGTTCTAAACGGCTAATTACTTCCAGCGGGTTAGAAAACCGAAACCAACCATCATTAGACCGAAGCCTACGATGATGTTTCCTGCACCAAGGTTGATTGGCGTGCCTGAACCTAGTGGGTAAAGAGTCTGGCTGATGTAGTAGACCATGATCCAGACAAGACCGACAACAAGAAAAGTCAGGGTCACAGGTAAGAACCAGGCCGGGTTTCCCTCTTTGGACTTATTAGCCTTCACTGAGTCAGGAGTAGCAGGCTTTGCTGGACGCTTACGTAATGTAGGTAGCTTCAATTTGTTTTCAGACATTGCTCAATTCTAATACGAGGGCACCTCTAGCAAGTTAGGCTTAAATCCATATGGTCAAGATATTGGTTCTAGATAACTACGATTCCTTTGTGTATACGCTCAACGGCTACCTCCAGCAGCTAGGCGCTAGCACTGAGGTTCTTCGCAATGACGTGGTTTCTGAGGCTGAACTGCCCGAATTATTGGCTAAATATGATGCGGTACTCATTTCCCCAGGGCCTGGTACACCGGGTGATGCTGGCCTAAGCGTGCCAACAGTAAAACTAGCCCTAAAGTCAGGGCAGCCCATATTTGGAGTTTGCCTAGGGCATCAAGCCATAGCTGAGGCAATGGGGGCAACTGTAACTAGTGCCGAAGAACTAATGCACGGCAAAACAAGTCAAGTTTTTCATGATGACTCCTTGGTATACAAAGATGTCCCTGAGCCATTTACTGCAACTAGATATCACTCACTAGCAGTTGTATCTAACACTGTTCCAGATGATCTGATAGTCACAAGCAAAACAGCTGGTGGGGTAATCATGGGCTTGCAGCATAAGACTCTACCTATTTATGGAGTGCAGTTTCATCCAGAATCAGTTCTTACCCAAGGCGGTTATCAAATGCTGGGTAACTGGCTCGAGTCTCTTGGACTAGCGGGAGCTGCAGATAAAGCTAAGACACTTAGCCCGCTACTAAACCTCTAATTATTTAAACACTCAAGCGTCAGCACGATGGTCTGAAGTTGAGGTTGAATACCCGGTGCAATTGACTGGGCGATTACGGTAGTTCCAGCAGTGCCAAGGCAAGTCACATCAACTTGAGTTTCAACTGTGTACCCTACGGCAGGGGCAGTTAGTTGAGATCTGGCATCAATCAGTTCTAGGTTCACAATGTTTGGGACTAGAACGCTTCCAGTGGAGAGCACAAGGTTCACAACAGTTCCCTCAGGAATCTGAGTATTTGCAACCGGATCAGTTGACATCACCAGGTTCTTAGCAATGGTAGGTGAATCGCTCTGGGTTATTGTTCCTAGAACAAGTTTCGAGTTTGTAATAGTGAGTATGGCATCTTGTTCACTCATGCCGGAAAGATCTGGCATAAGTGCAAGTGCTTTTCCAGAGGAGACCACAACTGTGATGGTTGTCTTTGCGCCTACTTCTTGACCTGCCGGTGGATCAGTAGAAATAACTTTGCCAGCCTCAACTGTTGGACTCATTTGCAGTTGCTTCTCAACTAGAAGCTTTTGTTCAGTCAAAGTTGTGTATGCCTCGTCATAGGTTTTACCCACTACGTCTGAAACAGTAATCCTTGTATCGGTATCGCCACCAAAGGATATCAATGCAGCACCGCCAGCAAGCAGCCAAATAATGAAACCAACAATCAGGACTGTAGCTCCACTGCCAGCTCCCCAGAGCCAACCACCAGAAGGCGTATCTGATCTCACCTTAGTTACAACAGTTTTCTGCTCAACCTGCTCTTCGTCTTTGGTCTCAAAACCTAATAATGAGAATCCGTTTTCCAAAACCTGAGTTGGCTCACCATTAGCTGCAGGCTCAACTGTAGGAACAGGGTTTGTGGCATCTGCATTGGCAGATTCAAGTAGTTCAGCGAAAGGGTCGATGACTGGGATATCTCTAACCGTAGGTTCGCCTTGAAGATTATCTTCGCTGATTGGATGAAGCGGAGCGGTAGCTGGTTGTGCTCCGTCTTCGAAGAAAGAAACCGATTTGCCTGCAGCAGCAGCCGTAAGTGCTGATCTAAATTCACTAGCTGATTGGAATCTCGCGTTTTTATCTTTAGCCAAAGACTTCATTACAACAGAGTCGAGAGCACTGGTGATTGCCGAGTTAATACTTGATGGAAGAGGTGCATTTTCACTCACATGCTGGTAGGCGACAGACACAGCTGTTTCACCGGAGAAGGGTGGACGACCTGTGAGCATCTCGTATAGCAATACCCCGGTTGAGTACAGGTCTGTTCTTGAATCTACTGTTTCACCTTTTGCTTGTTCTGGTGAGAAATATTGAGCTGTGCCAACAATTCCATTGGTGTGAGCAAGTGTCGCTGATGAATCACTGACAGCTCTGGCAATACCAAAGTCCATGACCTTCACAGCATTGGAATTTGTGATCATTACGTTGGCAGGTTTGATGTCACGGTGAATAACACCGGCTGCATGTGAGAACTCTAAAGCAGTTAGAACACCGGTTGCGTAAAAGATTGCTTCTTGCTGAGTTAGTTTTCTTTGACGAAGGATATCCCTAAGCACTTCGCCGGTTACTAATTCCATAACAATGTATGGAAGGTGACGTTCTCTACCAAACTCATCTAATGTCACTTCATCGCCCGCGTCATACACTCGCACGATAGTTGGGTGAGCCATGCGAGCTGAAGCTTGAGCTTCTTGGCGGAAACGAATTTCAAAACTTGAGTCAGCGGCAAGATCTGATTTCAGCAGCTTGATGGCTACGGTTCGACCTAACCTGGTGTCAACACCAGAGTGAACCTCGGCCATCCCGCCTCGACCAATAAGTTCACCTAGTTCGTATCGGCCTGCGATGATGCGCTTACTTTCGTTCATTCATCGCTCCAATCCTTATTCGCTAACTAGTCAAGTTTATCTTTGCTTGTTCTCTTGAAACTTAGACTTCCCTGCTAGTTGATGACCGTGTTTGGATCAACCAACTGTTGGTAGTAATAGACCTTTATAGTGCTGCCAACCTGAAGTGTACCCAAAGGGGAAAGGTCATAAACCAGCGATATACGTGGGTCATCTGCCGGGACCTCAGTTCCAGCTACAGGTTCAACAATCAAACCAAGTTCGCTAAGCCGAGGTACCACAAGCGAGACATCCAAGTCCTGATAGTCACTAACCAAAACCACTACGGTCTCTATTGTTTCTGTAGGTGTAGGTGTGGGGGTTGGCTTAGGGGTAACGGTCTCGGTCTTGCTTGGTGAAGGGCTTGGATCAACCGGCGTCTTTGGAGCTACCAAACCTGCCCAAACAATAACTGCGATAGTTCCGAGTAGGAGAAGAATCACTGTTATCCACGGCCAGATGGCTGGGACAGTAGCGGTTGGTTTGGTGTCAGTGTTAATCAAAGTTGTTTCATCACTTACCGGCTCAACTCCGGTTGGCACAACCGTATTGATTGGAATGTGTGATGGAGTGTCAGCCAGTAAAGCTTCGGCTCTTGCTGCTAATTCCAATGCCGAACGAGGTCGCAAATCTGGTTTCTTAGCTAGGCAGTCCATCACCAGACGAACCAGCTTAGGATCTAGTCCTTCGGGTAGCGCTGGCGGAACATCGTTAATCTGAGCCATGGCAATCGCCATCTGGGTATCGCCTTTGAAAGGTCGTCGACCGGCTAAAGCCTCATAGGCGACGATTCCCAGAGAGTATATGTCACCTGCTGCAGTAGCAGCTTTTCCTGTTGCTTGCTCTGGAGCTAAGTATTGGACTGTGCCCATAACTTGACCAGTTTGAGTTAGAGAGACCTGGTTAGCAACTCTGGCGATACCGAAATCAGTTATCTTGACCTGACCATCTGGAGTGATTAGCAAATTACCTGGCTTCACATCTCTGTGGACTAAACCTTCTCTGTGAGCTGCATCCAACGCCAAGGCGGTTTGAGCAATGATTGAAATAACTTGCTTCTCAGGAAGAGTTCTCTCACGTTCGAGAATTGATGAGAGTGCTTCACCTGGAACTAGTTCCATAACTAGGAACGCACTGCCTTCGTCCTCACCGTAATCGTAAACATTTGCTATGCCATCATGGTTGATCATGGCAGCATGTTTTGCTTCAGTTCTAAACCGATCCACAAAATCAGGATCACCCATGTATTGCTGCTTCAAAATCTTGATAGCAACTAGTCGAAGAATGACTTCGTCTTGAGCTTGCCAAACCTCACCCATACCTCCGGTAGCAATTCGCTTTATGAGTCGGTACCTATCGCCGTATAGTTTGCCTTCTTCTGGTTTCACTTGTTCAACACCGCCTCCATTACCTTCTTGGCAATCGGAGCGGCCAATGTGTTACCTCGACCAGATTGACCTTTGCCACCACCATCTTCAATGACTACTGCTACCGCTATTTGAGGATTATCTGCTGGAGCAAAGCCGGTGAACCAAAGAGTGTAAGGATCTTTTGGACCATTCTCAGCAGTACCTGTTTTACCGGCCACCTTCACACCAGGAATCTTGGCGTTAGAGCTGACACCAGATGAAACAGCAGCAATCATCATCTGCTTAATCCGCTCTGCGGTGCTGGTAGTTATCGAACGTCGAAGCTCCGTTGGTACACCTTCTTCTAACAAGGTGAGGTTAGATGTGAATATCTGATCGACCATGTACGGTTTCATTTCAACACCACCGTTGGCGATAGCAGCAGCGACCATAGCCATTTGCAAGGGAGTAACACGAACGTCAAACTGTCCGAAAGCAGTTAGACCTGTCTGGGCGTCATCAAGATTTTCTGGATACACACTTGCAGTGCTCTTGAGCGGAATCGAAAGTGACTCACCAAAACCAAATGCCTTCGCTTGTTGGGCAATGGCACTTTGTCCCAATTCAATTCCTAATTGAGCAAAAGGAACGTTACAAGACAACTTGAGTGCAGTGGCTATCGATACGGTCTTAGCCCCACCACATTTGCCTTCACCTGAATTGGTTATAGCTGTAGTGGTCCCCGGCAAAATGTATTTAGGCGGATTTGGTAGTTTGCTCTGTGGCGAGTAGTTACCGGATTCGAAAGCTGCTGCAGCGACAATGAGTTTGAAAACGGATCCAGGTGCGTAAAGATTGCCACCAATTGCTCGGTTGATCAACGGAGAGTTTTTATCGGTCAACAGTTTCTTGTAATTCGCTGACGCATCAGCTGTGTTGTGTGTGGAGAGTAGGTTTGCGTCAAAACCTGACTTAGAAACCAGTGCGAGTATCCGACCAGTTGAAGGTTCGATGGCTATCACCGCTCCCTTCATACTTCCCAAAGCATCCCAAGCAACCTGTTGAACTTCTTCATCGATTGTTAGTTCAACCGATGCTCCGGTTACTGGATTTCCAGAGAGCAGAGCGTTCAACTGTTCAAAGAAGGCAGCAGAGTTATCGCCACGAAGTGAGCTGTCTAGAACATTCTCTAGACCAGTTCTGCCCTGGAACAGTGAGTAGAAGCCTGTAATTGCACTGTATTGGTCACCTGAGTATTTGCGAAGGTAGCGGTAGGAGTTAGAGGTCTTAACAGATTCAGCAATTGGCTTGTTGTTGACCAAGATTGCTCCGCGCTGAGTTTTGTAACCGTCATAGACAGCTCTTTGATTTCGTGAATCATTATTTAGACCCTCTGCGTTAACAACTTGCATCGCGCTGGCTGCCACGAAAAGAGAGAGGAACATTAACAGAATGAAGTTTGCAACCCGCTTAATCTCTGGAGTCATTCGCTCACCGTCCCCGGCTTAGGCAAAGTATCTGAGAGTCGAAGAAGTAAAGCGATGATTATCCAGTTGGCTACTAGCGATGATCCACCTGCAGCCATTAGTGGTGTCGTTAATCCAGTGAGGGGAACAACTCTAAGCACTCCACCAATAACAATGAAACACTGCAGAGCAATAACGAAACCTAAACCAACCGCAAGCAACTTACTGAAGTCATCAGCATGAGAATTGGCGATACGAAGTGCTCGAGCCACTAACACCATGTATAGCGAAAGCAAAGCAAAGATACCAACAAGCCCAAGCTCTTCACCAATTGCGGAGATAATGAAGTCGCTCTCTGCTAAAGGAACTATGGAAGGTAACCCACCACCCAAACCAGTTCCAAATAATCCACCGTGGGCTAAACCAAACATCGACTGAACTAGTTGGTACGAACCACCAATGGCCTCATAGTTGACTTCGTTAAGAGGGTCAAGCCAGGCGGAGATTCTGTTTCCAACATAACTCATTAGACGTGATGCGATAAGTGCACCAGCGACGAACATCACTAGACCAACTAGGACATAAAAAGTTCTACCGGTTGCTACATACAAAAGCACAAGGAACAATCCGAAATACAAAAGAGAGGTTCCAAGATCTCTTTGTAAAACTAAAACACCGAGACTGGCAAGCCAAATTACAACAATTGGCCCTAACTCTCTAGCGGGAGGGATTCTGATCCCCAAAACCTTCCTACCTACAACAGCTAGCGCTTCACGTCTAGAGGTTAGATAGCCGGCAAAGAAAATGATGAAAGCAATCTTCGCAAGCTCTCCTGGTTGAAAACTGATTGGACCTAGTCGAACTGAAAGATACGCTCCACTAGTTGGGTTTCCAATAACCGGCAGCAGCGGAAGAACCAGCAAGACAACACCCAAAGCCATGCTCGAGTAGATGTATTTTCTAAAGGTCAGATGCGAACGCACTAGCCACAGCACAGCCGCTGCCAGGAGTATTGCAATAACAGTCCAGACAACCTGCCTTTGGCTAACCGCACGGTCAGCATCGACAGCAGACTTGACTAGATCCAATCGATAAATCATGGCGATACCCAATGAGTTCAAAATAAAACCAATAGGCAAAATTATTGGATCTGCGTCACTAGCTTTATACCGAAGGACTAGATGAAAGATAGTTGCTGCCACAACAGGTAAAGCCCAGATGAACCATGCGTCTTCGCGAAGTATTTGTATTGTTGCTAATTGCACTTGAGATAACTCAAATGCATAGATACCAAAACCAAAGAGAAGCATGAAAAGTTCAAGGTTTCTCTTTTTAGGAATTACCCTAAACAAACCAACAGCTTTAGCCATTCTTGGAACTCTCAACAATTTGATTTAGCTTTGCTTCGGCATCTGCTAACGAGTCAGCCGAAATGCTTTTAAGGATAAGTTCTTGTTGGAATTCAGGAAGCTCTGTGAGTTGCACATCTGATTCAAGATGAAGTCTTGAGAAGCCAAACCCACCGAAGCTTTCCTTAATACCTTGGTAGATAGCTACATTGCCATTTTCAACACCAAGGTAATAGCGCGTTTGAATGTACGAATAGATTCCCCACATAGCAGAGCCAAACACGATAGCCAAGACAAGGAAGAACGCTATACCCCTTAGTCGCCATGAGCGCACCTTGCCACCGAATTCACCGATGGCTTTTTCTAACGCAGGGTCGTTGACGGAATAGAAAGATTCTTTTCTACCAGCATCTCTTATTGCCTCAAGCCAGCGAATTGGGCTAAACATCTCCAGGATTCGGCCAGCACTGTTTGGTTTTATAACTACCTCGTTGGCGGCAGAGCCTAGCCAAGTTATCGGTTGTTGTAATTCGGTTGCATCATCTGCTTCACGTACCTCTAGAAGTAAGACGGTTACGTTATCTGGTGCACCATATTCTTTTGCTTCATCGATAAGTAACTCAATAGCTTCATCAAGATCAGCTAACTTCATGTTCTCTTCAATCAGAGCTGAAGGCACCACTCCACATAAACCATCTGAACAAAGCAACAATCTGTCACCTGCTTTGACTTCGAGTTGGTGGATATCAAACTCTGGTTCTTCAGAGGTGTCGCCTAACACACGAAGAATTACATTTCTTCTTGGGTGATAGAGAGCTTCCTCTTCGGTTATCTTGCCTGCGTCAACTAGTTGTTGCACGAAGGTGTGATCTTTAGTCACCTGGGTCATTTGTGAATCTCTCAGGAGATAAACCCTTGAGTCACCGATGTGCGCAATGTTGGCGATATCTCCAGTGAATAGCACGGCGTCCATGGTTGTACCCATGCCTGCAAGGTAGGCATATTCAGTTACAGTGTCTGAAAGATTTTGGTTAGCCTCTTTCATGGCATCTAACAAAGCAGCAAGGGCTTGATCACTATCTGCATAAACATCATCGACTTTGGCTACGTGCTGTGTTGCAAGAGCCGAGGCAATGTCACCTCCGGCGTGGCCACCCATGCCATCAGCAACAACATACAGGTTTACACCGGAGTAACCACTGTCTTGGTTGCTGGCTCGAACCTTGCCTTTATCACTTCGCGAGGAACTAACAATCTTGATGGCCATCGCTAACCTCTTAGCTCAAAGATTGTTTTACCAATACGTACCTGCATGTCCTGCTTGATAGCTACTGGTGCACCTATGCGTGCCCCATCAACATATGTTCCGTTAGTTGAGTTGAGGTCTTGTAACAACCAGCCATCATCTGTGCGCTGCAGTCTTGCATGTTGAGAAGACGCATAGTCATCTTCAATAACAAACTCATTGTTTGGAGCACGGCCAATACGAATTTCTTTTCTATCAAGAACAAGCTCTAGCCCTGTGAGCGGCCCATCGATAACTACAAGAGTTGCAGGAGCTTCACTCATTGCAGAAACAATAGTTGCTGATCCCGGTGCGGCATAGAAATTACCAACCGATGTTATTCCTGTGGTTGGGGAGGAAACCGATGTTGGCAAATTGTTTTCTACAACTTTAGAAAGCACACGCTCACTGAAAAGATCAGCACGGATGATTGAAATGATGCTCAAAACAAATAGCCAAAGAATGATTAGAAAACCAGCTCTAACAATGAATAGTGCTAACTCACTCACGGTTATTCACCACCCTGATTCTTCGCGATAACTCTGAAGACAAACTCTGTGCGACCTGCTTTGATAACTGTGTCAGCACTAATGTTTTGTAATTTGACATTGACGCCGGCAATAGTAGTTCCATTAGTTGATCCGAGGTCCTCAACAGAAGCTGAAGAACCATCCCAGTTAATAGCAAAGTGTGTTCTAGATAGGCCAGAATCATTGACCTGGATATCGGCTGTTGCGTCTCTACCAATAGTCGTCTTTGCTTTAGCGAGGAGGTACCGCTTACCAGCAATGTCTATTGCTGGGACCCAAGAAACATTGGCAACCTGTTCCGCCTTGCTACCACTTGCAGCAACACTCAATTGACCAATTGCCAACGTTGAGGAGGCAGAGAGAGAAATGGCTAACTCGTCGGTTAACTGATACCGCTGCTTTTTGACATGAGCTGACACTTGCTTTGAGATTTCACTAACCAGGTTGTCACCTAGAGAGTTCAGTCGGAGAAGGTCGGTTTGGGAGAGGGAGACTCTAAATTCGTTGGGTGCGAGGATACGGTCCTTGCCTATGACGGCAGCGCTAACATCCATCTTTGCCTTGATAGCTGCACTTATTTCAACTGGCTGCAATTGTGACTTGAATGCTTTAGAGAAAGCACCATTAACAAAGGTTTCAAGGCGACGTTCAAAGTTCTCTACAAAGCCCAAAACTTTTCCTTACTCGCTGTATAGCAAGTTTAAGCCGATAGTCCCGATAAATGGGCTAGGAGATGAATATCCAAGATACTGGCAGTAGCCTGCCAATAGCATCGGGTAAACCTGCATTTGGGCACTTTCTCCAAGTAACTTTTGTATCTTTGAATTGTCAGCCCACAACGAAAGTAGATGACATGAAAATAAGAAACAGAGCTGCACTTATTACCGCATCAGTTGTTACCGCTTCAGCACTATTGATCGCTTCACCTGCGCTAGCACACAAGAACAAACCACAGATTTCACCAAAGCCAGTTGCCTCCTCAGTTGCCGCAACACCTACCACCAGCCCAACAGCGACACCAACACCACCTGCAAAAGGTGATAGAGATGGACATCGCGATGGTCGTCATGGCAAGGGTCATCAAGGCAAAGGCCCTAAGGTTGCACCAGCTCCTATTACCCAGACCGTGACAGTTGATGTTCCAGAAACCGGAACCTACCAACTTCTTGTGACTGAAGTAAAGCCAGCTAATATTTCACCTACTCAACCAGTGAGTGCACCAAACCGACCAGATCACAGCTTTACCGTTGCTGTAACTGGAACAGGTTCACAGACAATTACTTTGAACTTGCCTCACCCTGGTAACTACAACGTTGCGCTAATCAATGTAGTTTCTTCACAAAGCATCACCGCAACAAAATAAGTTTCATTTACTCCCTTTCAGGTAAGTAATAAACCCCAGGCTCAATACCTGGGGTTTATTTCTTTAAGTCTTGTAATTCTTTTAGCCAACCTGTTGGCGACGTTTACCTCTGGTGTGCTGCTCAGTGTGCACAAGGTTGGCAGGTTCCGCATTGCAGTCATCACATAGCAAAATCAAGTCGCGACAACCCAGGAATAGGCAGTTGCGGAATGTAGAAGTTGGGGCTGTGCACTTCTCACATTTACCTATGGTTTTGGCATCAGGCGTGAAATCGATGTTTAGTCGATCATCAAATACATATAGTGAACCTTCCCATAGGGACTTATCCCCTTGGCTCTCCCCATATCGAACGATGCCACCGTCTATTTGGTAGACCTCTTTAAAGCCGTTATCAATCATGATGGCACTGAGGATTTCGCATCGAACACCACCGGTGCAGTATGTGACGACGGCCTTGTCCTTTATGTCGTCATACTTGCCACTTTGGATTTCAGCCACAAAGTCATGAGTTGTCTGAACATCAGGCACAATTGCGTTCTTAAATTTGCCAATGGCAGCTTCAAAGGCATTTCTGCCATCAAAGAAGACCACATCGTCGCCTCTTTCAGCTACTAATTGGTCAACGGCAGCAGGTTTAAGGTGCTTGCCACCATTTGTGATCCCTTTTTCGGTAACTGTGATTGCGTCCGGGGCATCAAAAGCCACTAATTCGTTACGAACACGAACCTTTAGGCGGGGAAAGTCGTTTCCCTGTCCCATAGACCACTTGAAGTCGATTTTTCTGAAACCTGTGTATTGCTTTGTGGTTTTTACATACTTTTTCAGGGCTGACATGTCGCCACCGAGAGTTCCATTGATTCCGTGCTTCGAAATGAGGATTCTTCCCTTTAGTCCTAAGCTTTCGCAGAGGTTCTGCTGCCATAGCTTGACTGCCTCCGGGTCTGAGATCGGAGTGAAGCCGTAATACAGGATGATTTTTTGTAGTTCCACGCTTCTTAGTTTAGGGATATCAAGTGTCACTCAACAGCCCTAGAATTACTCCCATGACTGACATTAAGGGAATCAACACCAAGGGTTTTGACCACAGCGTTCGCCCACAAGACGATCTTTTCCGCCACACCAACGGTGACTGGCTGAAGAACGAGGAAATTCCAGCCGATCAGGCTGTCCACGGCTCCTTCTATAAGCTTCGCGATGACTCAGAAGACGCTGTTAAAGCAATTCTTGAAGAAGCTCAGGCAAACTCCAAGCCAGGTGTTAGCCAACAGATTGGTGACATGTATGCATCTTTTCTAGATGAGGCAAGAGCTAATGAGCTAGGTGCAGCACCTATCGCTGCAGATCTAGAGCGAATTGCAGCAGCAGACTTCTCAAGCATCACCCACCTTATGGGTGAACTTGAGCGCGGTGTTGTTGGCGGAATCTTTGGAATGTATGTCAACAACGATCCAGGTAACCCAGAACGTTACCTAGTGAACATGTATCAGGGTGGCCTAGGTCTTCCAGACGAGTCTTACTACCACGACGAGAAGTACGCAGCTTATAGAGATGCATATGTTCCTTACATCTCAAAAATGTTGCAGCATGCCGGATGGTCAGCAGCCGATGCTGATAAAGATGCACACACCATCATGAACTTTGAAACAGAACTTTCCAAGTTGCACTGGAATGTTGTTGAGACACGTGATGCTGAAAAGACTTACAACCTAATTACCTTCGATCACCTAAAGAAGATGACACCAACATTTGATTGGGATGACTACCTAAAGGGCATGCAACTTGACTCAAAGATTCTTTTTGAGAGCGTAGTAATGACACCTTCTTTCTTTGAAGGTTTGGATTCTGTATACAACGAAGGAAACCTAGCTGCAGTTAGATTGTGGTTGCAGTGGCAGGTCATTAACTCAACCGCACCATACCTAAGCGATGAGTTTGTAAACACTCGTTTTGATTTCTATGGCAAGACTCTTACCGGTCAGCCGGAAATGCGTGCACGCTGGAAGCGTGGAGTTCAGATTGTTGAAGGAGCACTAGGCGAGGCAGTTGGAGAAATCTATGTTGCTAAGCACTTCCCTCCTCAGGCTAAAGAGCGCATGGACGTTCTAGTTCACTGGTTGATCGAGGCTTACCGCGAGAGCATCACAAACCTTACTTGGATGACTGAAGAGACTAAGAAGAAGGCTTTGATTAAGCTTTCTAAGTTCAACCCAAAGATTGGTTACCCGAGCAAGTGGAAAGATTACTCAGCTCTAACCATCGATCGTAACGATTTAGTTGGCAACGTGAACCGTGCATCCGCATGGCAGCTTGCTAAGGAAGCCGCGAAGATTGGTGCACCACTTGATCGTGAAGAGTGGCACATGACTCCTCAGACAGTCAACGCTTATTACAACCCAGGCTTCAACGAGATTGTTTTCCCTGCTGCAATTCTGCAGGCACCATTCTTTAGTTTGGATGCCGATGATGCAGTTAACTTCGGTGGTATCGGAGGAGTTATCGGTCACGAGATTGGTCACGGCTTCGATGACCAGGGTTCAAAGTATGACGGCGACGGTGCACTTGTTTCTTGGTGGACTGATGAAGACAGAGCAGCATTCGAAGATCTAACCAAGATGCTTATCGCTCAGTATGACGAACTTACTCCTGAAGGCTTGAGTGAAGAATACAAAGTCAACGGTGCACTTACTATCGGTGAGAACATCGGAGACCTTGGTGGAATCACTATTGCTTACAAGGCATACCTAATGAGCCTTGAAGGTAAAGAGCCTCCAGTTATTGATGGCTTAACCGGTGCGCAAAGATTCTTCATGTCATGGGGTCTTATTTGGAGAGGTAAGTCAAGAGAAGCTATTGCTATTCAGCGTCTAGCCACTGACCCACACTCACCAAGTGAATTCCGTTGTAACCAGGTTGCAAGTAACTTTGATTCTTTCTATGAGGCATTTGATGTCACAGAGAACGATGCGATGTGGCTTGATCCTGCTAAACGCGTTTCAATCTGGTAAGAAGTTATTAATAATTGAAACTTTGGTTCCGCCTGTTATGGGCTCATTTAAGTTGGCGTTGGCGTAGCAAGCTTGTTCCAGGAAATGTGAGTAGTCGCTCTTTCAGAGTGTGGCCGACTGACATCGACATCTTTCTGCACATGAATAACGGAGTGTATCTAACTCTTCTAGATCTTGCTCGCTTCGATCTTATGATGAGGGCTAACACTTGGCAGAGGTTGAAAAGACAAAAAGTTCACCCTGTCGTTGTTCAAGAATCCATCACCTTCAGAAAGTCACTAACACCATGGCTGAAGTTTGAAGTTGAAACCAAAATCCTTGGTTGGGATGAGCAAGCATTCTTTGTTGGCCAACGCTTTGTCGTTAAAGGTGAGATCTATGCAGAAGCAGTGGTAAAACTTCGCTTCTTGAAATCACCTAAAGGCACACCATCTCCTGCTGAAATCAATGAGATGGCAGGTGGTTGGACTGCACCAGTTCCACAACTACCTGACTGGGTAATCCAGTGGAATAAGGGAGCAGCGCTTCCTAAAGGACGAGAGCCAGCGCAATCAGACTGGACGAAGTAGTTTCTCGAACCCTTTAGTAGCTGTTAGCTCAGAATTGTTGTCCACTAGCAAAGCTTCAAATGAGTGTTCAACTGAATGCTTTTCAGCGAGAGCTAAACCCTGATCACCGGCCGCGAAGATGGCAGTTGCCCAAACATCAGCTGTAACTAAATCCTTAGCAACCACTGTTACCTGAGCCAGCTCATTAGCCCAGGTGTTGGACCTAGGGTTCCAAATATGTTCCCCCCGCTCGGCTGTTCCTGAGCTAGCAACAGCTAGAAAATCAGTGTCATTCAAGTTAGCCACAGTTAGCACGCCGGCTTCAGAGCTTGCAATGGTGATTGGTTTGGAAATTCCAATACGCTTCGCGAATCCTGTTTCAATCTCCTTAGCTAGACGTATGTCTCCGCCAGCGTTCATCGCAAAATCAACAACACCAAGGCCTTCAAGATTTAGAGCTGCCTTTTCAGCAGCCCAAGTCTTTACTAAACCTGAAGGGTCAAAAGTGTGTTCAAGTGTGAAGGCGTAGAACCAACCTTCTGTTGAGATGTTCCACCTCTCACAAAGATTCCAAACCTCGTCAACAACCTCAGGACATTGGGCCACAGAGATCTCGCCGCGAGATAGTTTGCTAAGTGGTGATTCAGGTTTGTAGAGACTAAAGATTGTGTCAGCTTCGTGAAGAATGGCAACTGATTCTTCTATTGCCAGGGAAATATCTTTGTTTGTCCGGCCTACGAACCTAAACACTGTGCCCATGCAGAATTCCGTATGACGAAACTCTTTCTGTTCGGACATTTCTAGAACTGAGCCAAAGCGTTATCAAGTGCTTGCTTGAAGGCATTCACTGAGAATGTTGCACCAGAAAGCATCGATGTGTCGAAGGTACTGTTTTGTGCACTCAAGGCCAAAGATACCAAGTAAGGGAATGATTTACTACGACCACTGGTAGCACCAGCTTGATCCATATTTATGTTTGTGATCGATGTCCCTGTCTTAGTGACCGTGACCTGCACAGTGCCATATTTGTATTTCACAGCTGCACCCTGATGACTCACAGATGCCGGTGGAGGTGGTGTGGGCTTAGGTGCTGGTGTAGTTGGCTTTGGAGCTGGTGTGGTGGGTTTAGGTCCTGGTGTTGTTGGCTTCGGATTAGGTGAAGTCGGTGTTGGAGTAACACTTGGATCTGTTGGCTTAGGCGTTGGTGTAGCACTAGGACTAGGTGTAAAAATTACAGAAGGATTAGCTGTCGCACCAATCTCAATTCCTACAGCAACAGAGACTATTGACAAAGCGCCCATCACGACTTGACTTGATTTTCTCACCAGGCAAACTCCTCTGAATGTATTTGACTTTTTGGGGTTCCAGCTAGTTGTAAAGACTTCTCAACAGCTCTAGTAAATGCTGAAGGACCACAAACGTAAACATCTGATTTGGCAATTTTAGGACAAATCTGCACTAACTTCTCATCGTCCGTTTGGCTAGCGTCTATTCCATTTGGTAACCAAGAGTTTTCGAACCTTCTCGACCCATCAAGAATATGCAAATCGAATCCACGTTTCACTGCAATCTCATTTAGTTCTTCAGCAAGAGCTGCATCTTTGGTGTTGCGAACACGATAGATGATTGAAACTTCACCAGGACCCGCAGCAATAGTTTCAGCTAGCGCTCTAATTGGAGGAGCGCCGATGCCTGCTGCGATTAGCACTACGCTGTCTTGAACTCGTTTGTCTTCAGTGAAGACGCCATACGGACCTTCAAGAATTACACGAGTACCTGGCTTGATGTTTTGAATAAGAGAAGTGTCATCACCTCGATTACCAATAGTGAATCGAAGTTGATTATCTGTTGGAGCTGCAGAAAGGCTGAAAGGGTGTGCTCTCCACCATTGACGCGCAGTTACGATTCTTAGAATAAAGAACTGTCCTGACTTAGCTCCAAAACTTTTTAGTTTGCGACCAGTGATGTATACAGAAGTTGAGTCACTCGATTCAGCTACAGCTGCACTAACTTTTAGGCCGTGGATGAGAGAGAGCACAATTGGGCTCAATAGTCTGAACCAAAGAATGTTTAGTCCAACAAATAGGTAGGCAGAAATCCAAAATATTTCAGCCAGTGGCTTACCTGCGATGTCGCTGCCCAGGTTGATCTGATGTGGGATGGCCAGCATTACAGATCCGTAAGCAAGCAGGTGAACGATGTACCAAGCCTCGTAACTGATTCTGCTTCTTGTAATTTTGATAGATGTAACAACTACAACAATCATTAGAACAAAAGCAATTGTTGCCCACAGCAAGTCGGAAGTTGTGACAATCAGGCTAACTAGTTCATCGAGTACATTCTTTGAGTCGGCAATCGAATAGGACCAAACCACACCAACAAAGTGGACGATGACTAAATAAAGAATTGGCTTACCGAGACGTTTGTGTGTCATGGTTGCTCGGTCATGACCATAGATTTTTTCTAGCCAAGGCACTCGCGAAACTAAAAGCGCTTGGATGAGCAGTAAATCTGTTGCAACTAGCGCGGTCAATCTCTGGATGGCTCCAAGAAAGCTTTGTAGATCGGTGACACCCGTAGCGCCACCATCGGTTAGAAATGTGAATATCACCCATAGGATACTGAGCCAGCCCAGTGACTCAAGAACGTCTTGAGCCCTCAAGAACTTGCGGGCTTTGCCCTGACCAGAGGGAAGCTTTGGGTTAGGTTCAACCAAAACTAGTGGCATTTTGCCACCTGTTTCTTGGGTTGTCTCCATGCTGGCCATGGTTCGAGTCTGGCTCCTATAACTGGGATATTCCTGCATGTTTCCTGAATGCCAGCCTGCAGATTGAGGATTCAATAGCTAGTCAAACACGACGGCTAAATAATACCTTGGGCTGTCCTTGCCGGGTATAAATCGTCGGAAGAAGCATTACAACTTATAAGCAACTTTGTGGGAGTAAGGTAAAGCCATGACTGACCTACCAATCACAAGAGTCTTTACTGACTCCTTCGGTGTTGAAATTACTTACTATGTTTGGCCTGTGCAGAACCCTAAAGCTGTTCTGCAGATAGCTCACGGGCTTGGCGACCACGGCAGAAGATATGATCACTTAGCCAAAGCACTCAATGATGCCGGTTATAGCGTTTATGCAGATGATCACAGAGGTCATGGTGTTACTGGAGCAAAGCAGGTAGCTAGTGGACAAACCAAGACCATGGGAAACCTAGGTCCTGGTGGAATCAAAGCTGCCTTCGAACAAGTTCATGAGTTTAGCCAACTCATCAAGAAAGAAAACCCTGGCCTAAAGTTTGTTCTGTTTGGCCATTCCTACGGTTCTTTTATTACACAGAAGCTTGTGAACCAATACTCAGACGAATATGACGCAGTTATACTCTCAGGTTCATCTTTGTTACTACCTGGAGTTCTAGGAGCAGGTGCTTTCAATAAGAAGTGGGATAAAGAACCCGGTGCTACCGGTTACGAGTGGCTATCCAGAGATAAGCAAGTTTGTTCGGACTTTGTAGCTGACAAGCACACCTTCTATGCAGCTGCAGCGAAGGTATTTGGTGTACCAAATGCTATTCAACTGTTCTTCACACCATCGAGACACATAAAGAAAGATTTGCCTTTGCTTATTCAAGCTGGCAGCGATGACCCTATTGGTGGTGAACGTGGTAACCAGATGTTGGCTAACACTTATAGAAATAAGTCAGGCCTCGAGAATGTCACAGCCATTATTTATCACGATGCAAGACATGAGATCTATAACGAGATAAACACAGATGAGGTCATTCATGACCTACTTGGTTTTATCAAAGAAAACGTAGGTTAGTTAAGTTCCCTTGACAGTAGGTGTGCTGTCTCTGGGTGCTTCTGCATGTATCTGACTACATAAGGGCAGACAGGCCAAACTTTACCCAGATTATTAGCTTCAATATCGGCTAACGCTTCTCTTACCAAGATGGCAGCGTAGTTGTTTCCTTGGTGCTCAGGATTAACCTCAGTGTGAGTGATCTGTAGCTCGCCGTCAACATTTACATAGTCAGCAAGCCCAATTAGCTCTTCACCTAGAAATAAGTCGTAACGGGATTGTTCCTTATTGTGCAGAACATGTGGGTTCATGATGTTAATCTCTTTCTGTGCAGAACATTTCTAGATACCGAGTTATCCAAGGGGATAACCTATCTGTTCTGAAGTCTATTGCTGATGAGAGCGTTCAACTGATTTATGTTGATCCTCCCTTTAATACTGGAAGAGTTCAGTCCAGGGGTAGCTCGAAAACTACAAGAACTGAAACTGGTAACCGCATTGGCTTCAAAGGCCAAAGGTATGAGATTGTCAAAGAAACTATTCTCAGCTACGATGATGAGTTCGAAGACTATTGGGGTTTTCTAGAGCCAAGGCTTGAAGAGGCTTGGCGAGTACTGAGCGAAACAGGCACTCTATATCTGCACTTGGATTACCGTGAAGCTCACTACGCCAAGGTGCTACTAGATGCACTCTTTGGTAGAGAATGTTTTCTCAATGAAATCATCTGGGCATATGACTACGGCGGTAAAGCTAAATCACGTTGGCCAGCTAAACACGACACAATTCTTGTTTATGTGAAGAACCCAGATAAGTATTACTTCGATAACGAGAGTGTTGATCGGGAGCCATACATGGCACCAGGCCTTGTTACTCCAGAGAAAGTAGCTAAAGGCAAATTACCTACCGATGTTTGGTGGCACACCATCGTCTCTCCTACCGGTAAAGAGAAAACTGGTTATCCAACTCAAAAACCTTTGGGAATACTTCGCAGAGTAATTCAAGCCAGCAGTAAGGAAGGCGATCTAGTTTTAGATTTCTTTGCTGGTTCAGGAACCACCGGAGCTGCTGCTGCCGAATTAAGTAGAGACTTTATTTTGATCGATCAGAACCCAGAGTCAATTGAAGTTATCAAGGAAAGATTTAAAGCTTTACCCGTTTCTTTCGAGACGTTCTAGTTCCCTCACCACTGAACAGTAAAACAATTACTGCTGTAAGTAGTGTGAGAATGCTTGCTGCCGCTAAAGCCATTCCATAGTTATGTGCACCTGGTCTTGATATCAGTTGATACATCAGAACAGGGATGGTTGCCTGATCTCCATAAGACAGAAGACTTGCCACTCCAAACTCACCAAGTGAAACAAGAGCACTAAAGGAGATCGCTGTCTTTAGGACTGGTTTCACAAGGGCTAGGTCAATATGCCAGAAGACTTGTGCCGTGGAAGCGCCATCAGTCATAGCTTGCTCTCTGGCGTCAGACTTCACTGCCACCAAGCTTGGGTAAAGAATGCGAACAACTAAAGGAATTGCAAAAACTGACTGCACCAGTGGAACAAGTAGCCAACTAGTTCGTAGCCAAGCTAAATCTCCAGTCAGGGTCACTAGGTAGCCCACTCCGATGACAACCGAGGAAACACCTATTGGCAAAAGGAAAGCAGCATCTAATGTGATTCCTAGGAAGTCGGTCTTGTTTCTATGTCTCTTACGTGACTGTTCGGCAAGCAAGAAGCTAACCAGCATTCCAATCAACAATGAAACGATGGTAGCGACAATCAAGTTACGTAGCGAGTTGGCACTTGCCTCTAAGAAGGTAATGTTTAGCAAATCTCTCGCGCCTCGTGTATCAAGTAGTGCGAAGTTATCTAGCGTGAATCCTCCATTGGAGGAAACAAAGGCTTTACCTAGAACCAAAACCATTGGAAGAATTACAAGAGTCATAACTACAACAAAAGTGAAGAGAACTGCAGGCAAGTCTCTTCGATCAACTGGCTTGGACTTAGAGAAAGTCGGAGTGAAGCTAAGTGGGTTTGTGCCACCCCAGCGACTTACTGTAAACGCCAGTAAACAAAATCCAATCTGTAATAGAGCAAGCAGTGCTCCGTGAGCGAAATCTAGTCTTTCTAGAACTGACAAAGAAACAGCAGTCTCCAAAGTGTTTACCTGTCCACCACCGAGGCTGAGCACTATGCCATAAGAGGAAGCGCAATAGAGCATGATGATTGCGCTAGATGAACGTATTGAACTGCGCAGTTGAGGTAATGAAATTTGTATCGCATTTCTGAAACGTCCAGCACCAGACACTTCAGATTCCTCATCAGTAGCTTTGGAAAGTGTTTGCCACTGGGAACCAATGTTTCGAACCACCACAGCGTAGTTTGCAAAGACGTTTGCAAAAATGATGGCTACCACTGGATCAATGCCACCAATGAGCCCACTCATCTCAGTAACTGCAATAGCAACAACAAGGCTAGGCAACATAAAAGGAATTGTGATTATTGATTTAATCACTGCAGCGCCTTTGAATGTCTTTCTATAAAGAACATAAGCACCTGGAATACCTAAGAGCAAACAGATAACAGTTGAAACTAACGCTTGCCAAATGGTGAACCACAGTACCGGCCAAACACTAATCTCGTTAGGCACAGTCCCAACAATGTCAGCACTTAGCGCCACATTAAAAACATTTAGGAGTGGCCAGTAGAAGAGCACGACCATGAAAAATACTGGCGCACTCCACAAAAGAATTCTTTTATGGCGCAAGATCAAATATTCTGTTGTACTCAGTTAACCAGGCAGTACGGTTCTTAGCTATTTCTAAATCTCCTCCAATAGTTGAGATTGCAAAAGGTGCTCTTAGAGCCCATGACTCAGGCAAATACACATGCTCAGCAAACGGATAAACATACATACTGCTAGGTAGTGCAGACTGGAAAATTGCCCCTTGCATGAACTCAACTAGAGCCTGTGCCGCTTTAGGTTGCTTCGCATTTCTTAGCACGGCCGCATATTCAATTTGTCTGAAGCAGTCTTTTCTGAGTGCTACTGTCTTAGCGTTGCCCTGTTCATCAACTTCATCTGCTGGGGATGATGAATAAGAAAGTACGATTGGGTATTTACCTTTACCGGCAGATCCAGAAAAGTCTGTGTAGTAGGCGTCTTCCCAAGTAGCTGCTACCTTCACACCATTTGCTTTGAGTGATGCCCACCAGTTAGAAGTCGCAGTGTCATCGGGGAAAGCTGCAAATGTTGAGACTAGAAAACCTAAACCAGTAGAAGAAGTATTTGGGTTTTCAATAACGGTTAGGTTTTTGTATTCAGGCTTAGTGAGATCTTTCCAGTGATCTGGAATTACAAGTTTTTTGGATTTGAAGTAGTTGATGTCTACGTTGAAACATATGTCAGCAAAGTCGATAGGAACTAATTCGCTATTGCTTTCAATAACGTTGTTTCCCTCGATAACACTCGCAAAAGTATTGTCAATGCCATAAGCAACATCGGCGATTGGCGCGTCTTTAGTGAGTACTAACTTCCCAGTCATCTCGCCAACATCGCCGGCTCTAACTATGGTCAGTTCGACTCCTGCGCTTGCTTCGAATTCCGCAATCAAGTCATCACTCATTACAAACGAGTCATGAGCTACCAGTGTCACTTGGGACTCAACCGCTTGATTTGTGCAGGCGGTTAGCCCTAGCGATAGAGCAACAGTTATTAATGCAAATATGCGTTTCATTTCTTCCTTCCTACGCTGGCATGACCCAGATCAGGTTTGACGGTATTTGGCAGTAGCCTCATCTCAGTCCGATGCTTCGGACTCCCGTGTGTTAAAAGACTAAACCCTTGGCATCTAAAAACAACACCAAGGGTTTATCTGCGCGTTCCATGGTGTTCTCGTTTCTTAGGTATTGAAAGTTAGACTTTGATGATGGGAAGAAACAAAAGTCATTCAATAACTCGCGTTTTGGGCGTTGGGCTAGTCGCTGTGATATTACTTCCCGCGGTAAATAACCCTACACCCGCTCATGCCACGAGCCTTGCTCCCCTTTCGATTGTAGATCCAGCATCGCCTTGGGTTGTTGTTAACAAACTCAGGCCACTTAACCCAATCAAATACATCCCTAAAGACCTAGTT
>JBMOFL010000018.1:0-23387 GCA_049314335.1 Rhodoluna sp.
GAGGTAGTCGAAAAGTGGGCCCTACCGGGCTCGAACCGATGACATCCACGGTGTAAGCGTGGCGCTCTACCAACTGAGCTAAAGGCCCGACTCTTGACTGCAGCGCCATGTGGCGCTTGTAAAACTATACAACAGGCTAGGCGGTCAAAGATGCCAAAGCACGACTATATTCATCTAGAGATCTGGCCTGACCAGGCGCGGTAACGAATTTAGAGACCAAAACGCCATCTTTATCGATAACAAAGGTTCCTCGGTTAGCAATTCCATGCTCTTCAAGGAAAACGCCATAATCCTGAGCTACCTGTCCATGAGGCCAGAAATCAGCCAAAACAGAGAACTTATAGCCCTCGTGCTCGGCAAAAACCTTCTGAACGTACTTGCTGTCTACTGAAATAGCTAGTAATTCCACATCACTTGAGGCGAATTTGTCGAAATTATCGCGGATTTCGCAAAGTTCACCGGTACAAACCCCTGAGAACGATAGTGGGTAGAAAACTAGAACAACTGGCTTCTTGCCACGGAATGAGGAAAGGGTTACGTTTTCTCCAAACTGGTTGGCAAGGGTGAAATCTGGGGCTAGATCGCCGATTATTAGTGACATGGTGACTCCTTCTGTTTGACTTCGCTCTAATCCTATAAAGCCTAGGCAACAAACCCTAAACTTATACAAGACCTACAACGGTCCAATAACTATTTTTGACTGAGGCAACAAAAATGCTTTCAGTTATCTATAAACGAAGCGAGGATTCTTTGTCCATCAACAATCAGGACGCCTTTTATAGCCACACTCCAGATCGAGATCCAGAGGAAACCCGCGAGTGGCTAGAGTCACTCGACGCCGTTGCAAGAGTTCACGGACCTAAACGTGCTCGCGAAATCATGTTGAACCTGCTTCGACGTTCCCACGAACTTCAGCTAAACGTCCCAATGGTTCAGACAACTGATTACATCAACACAATTGCTACAACAGATGAACCAACCTTCCCTGGCGATGAAGCAATCGAAAGAACCTATAGAGCTTGGATGCGTTGGAACGCAGCTGTTCTAGTGCACAGAGCACAGCGACCAGGTGTTTCAGTCGGTGGACACATCTCAACATACGCATCCTCTGCGTCGCTTTATGAAGTCGGTTTCAACCACTTCTTCAAAGGTCAGGACCACGTTTCAGGCGGCGACCAGATTTTCATTCAGGGACACGCTAGCCCTGGCCCTTACGCGAGAGCTTTCTTGGAAGGACGCCTGAGCGAGGAACAACTAAATGGCTTCCGTCAAGAGAAATCACATGCCGGTGGAGGGTTATCTTCTTATCCTCACCCAAGACTTATGCCTGACTTCTGGCAGTTCCCAACCGTGTCCATGGGTCTTGGACCGATTAACGCTATCTATCAAGCACAGGCCAACAGATATCTTCAGGGTCGTAACTTCAAGGACACCTCAGAGCAACATGTCTGGGCCTTCTTGGGTGACGGTGAAATGGATGAAGTTGAATCCCGCGGTGCATTGCAGCTAGCTGCTAACGATGGTTTAGATAACCTCACCTTTGTTGTGAACTGTAACCTGCAAAGACTTGACGGACCTGTTCGTGGAAACGGAAAGATCATTCAAGAACTTGAGTCTTTCTTCCGCGGTGCTGGTTGGAATGTAATCAAAGTTGTTTGGGGACGTGAATGGGATTCCCTTCTTCAAGCAGACACCGACGGTGCATTAGTAAATCTGATGAACACAACTCCAGACGGCGATTTCCAAACATATAAAACTATGGATGGTGGATTCGTTAGAGAAAACTTCTTCGGCAGAGACCCTCGCACAGCGAAACTCGTGGAGTCGATGACCGATGAACAAATCTGGGGACTAAAACGAGGCGGACACGATTACCGCAAGATCTATGCGGCGTATGCCCAAGCACTTGCTCACAAGGGTCAACCAACTGTAATCCTTGCGAAAACTATTAAGGGTTACGGACTTGGTAAAGCGTTCGAAGGTAGAAACGCTACTCACCAAATGAAGAAGCTTACTTTGGACAACTTGAAGTCATTCAGAGATGACATGAACATCCCAATCACCGATGCACAGCTTGAAGCAGATCCATACCAACCTCCTTACTACCGTCCTGCTCCTGGAACTCCAGAGATCGACTACATGCACGAGCGTCGCAGAGCACTAGGCGGATATCTTCCTGAAAGAAGAAGCAAGTACGTTTCTTTCGAGCTTCCAGAAGACAAGGCATTTGCAGCAGCCAAAGGTGGGTCAGGCACGCAGGAGATTGCCACAACAATGGCATTTGTGCGATTGCTAAAGGATCTTCTAAAGACTCCAGAACTAGGTCCAAGAATTGTTCCGATTATTCCTGATGAGGCCAGAACTTTCGGTATGGATGCGTTCTTCCCAACAGCGAAGATCTACAACCCTAAGGGCCAGCACTACATCTCGGTAGACCGCGAACTACTGCTTTCTTATAAGGAAAGCGATGCTGGACAAATTCTGCACACCGGAATTAATGAAGCCGGTTCGATGGCTGCATTCACAGCTATCGCTACTTCTTATGCAACCCAAGGCCAACCACTTATACCTTTCTACGTTTTCTACTCCATGTTCGGTTTCCAGAGAACTGCAGATGCAATATGGGCAGCAACCGATCAGCTATCACGAGGATTCATGATTGGTGCTACCGCAGGTAGAACCACTTTGACCGGTGAAGGACTGCAGCACGCTGATGGCCACTCCCCTATCATCGCTGCAACAAACACTGGAGTTATATCTTTCGACCCTGCTTACGGATACGAGATTGGTCACATCATCAAGGCTGGTATCGAGCGAATGTATGGTGGAACTCACCAGGACCCAAACGTGGTCTTCTACATCACCGTTTACAACGAGCCAGTGATTCACCCGGCAGAACCTGAGAACGTGGATGTTGATGGAATTGTTAAGGGTATTCACCGCGTCAGCGTTGGATCGGGTGCTGGTAAGAAAGCACAGATTCTTGCCTCAGGTGTTGCTGTTCCTTGGGCTTACGAAGCTCAGCGCCTGCTTCAAGATGATTGGAACATCTCAGCAGATATCTGGTCTGTCACATCTTGGACAGAATTACGCCGTGATGCACTTGCTTGCGATGAGAAGAAGTTCCTCTATCCAAACGAGGTAAGTCCACTTCCTTACATCACCAACAAACTAGCTGGCGCACCAGGTCCTTTCATTGGTGTTAGCGACTACATGCATCAGGTCCCTGATCAGGTTCGCAAGTGGATACCAGGTGAGTATGCAACTCTTGGCGCTGATGGTTTTGGGTTCTCTGACACTAGAGCAGCAGCAAGAAGAGCGTTCAAAATTGATGGACCATCGATTGTTGTTCGTGTGCTTGAGCAACTAGCTTCAAGAGGAGATGTGGCATCACACATACCTCAACTTGCCATCGATAAGTACCGTCTACTTGATGTAACCGCTGGAACTTCTGGCAACGCAGGTGGAGACGCTTAAACGATGTTAGTTATTCTCTGCCCAGGTCAAGGTTCTCAGAAACCTGGTTTCATGACAAACTGGCTTGAGATTCCTGAATACAAGTCAAAGCTGCAAGAGTTCTCCGAAGCAATTTCACTAGATCTGATTAAGCATGGAACTCTAAGCGATGAAGAGACTATTCGTGACACCGCAATTGCTCAACCACTAATTGTTGGAGCCAGCATTGCTACAGCCGCACTCCTGGATACTGGCAATGTGTCTGGTGCAGCAGGACACTCCGTTGGTGAAGTTGCGGCAGCTGCAATCTCTGGAGTGCTTAGTGAAACTGACGCGATGAGACTTGTTGACATTAGGGCTAAGTCAATGGCCAAGGCTGCAAAATCTAGAGAAGCCACCAGCATGGCAGCGATTCTCGGCGGAGAACTGGAAACTGTCGTTGCAAAACTAAATGAGCTTGGACTATCGGCTGCTAACTACAACGGAGCAGGACAAATTGTCGCTGCAGGCTCTAAGGCAGCCATAGACAAACTAGCTGCCGAAGGACTAGAAGGTAGCAAAGTTATTCCACTTAGCGTTGCAGGAGCTTTCCACACCAACTACATGCTTTCCGCAGTTAGTGAGCTGGAAGGGTTCGTTCCAAACCTAAGTGTCAACAATCCAAGCATTAGCCTTTGGTCAAACCAAAACGGACAACTGGTCGACAACGGTCAAGAATTCGTGAATCTCTTAGTTGGACAAATTGCTAACTCAGTTCGCTGGGACCTCTGCATGGAAGCCATGGTCAATGCCGGCGTCACTGCCGTTATCGAAGTGTCTCCTGCTGGAACTCTCGCAGGTTTAGCAAAACGAGGAATGCCAGGTGTCGAAATTGTTGCACTCAAGGAACCTAAAGATTTAGAAGCTGCTCAAGATCTAATCAACCGTTCAACAAAGAAGGTCTAATGACTCATCCACAACTGAACCAATACAAGACTGTCCAGTTCAGTCGGATATACTCTCTAGGTGCTGCTCGAGGTGATTTAGTTGTCACCAACGATGACATCGCTGGTCCTATTGATTCAAGTGATGAATGGATTCGTCAGCGCACAGGAATCATCACTCGAACACGTGCACCTAAAGATCAATCACTTATGGACATGGCTGTTGAAGCTTCTACCCAGGCAATCAAGCGAGCAGGTATCTCACCTCAAGATATCGGTGCTGTTATCTTCAGCACCATTTCTCATCCCTATCAAACACCATCGGCAGCAACACTCTTAGCTGACAAGATTGGGGCAAATCCTGCTCCTGCATTTGACATCTCTGCGGCTTGTGCTGGTTACTGCTATGGCATTGCCCAAGCGGATGCTTTAGTTCGTTCAGGTGTAGCCAAGTATGTTTTGGTAGTTGGCGGTGAAAAGCTAAGCGACTTCATAGACCCAACTGACCGTTCTATATCATTCCTGCTTGCCGATGGTGCTGGAGCGGCAATTGTTGGCCCATCCGATACACCAGGTATCTCACCTACAGTTTGGGGATCCGATGGTTCGCACTGGGATAAAGTTAGCATGACCGCTTCCCTACTTGATTTCAGAGACGGCGAGGCAGCCTGGCCAACCATTCGACAGGATGGCATGACTGTGTTCAAGTGGGCAGTCTGGGAAATGGTGAAGGTTGCCAAACAAGCACTTGAGGTTGCCGGCGTCAAAGCTGAAGATCTTTCGGCTCTGGTAACCCATCAGGCAAACATTCGAATCATCGATGAGCTTGTGAAGCAACTCCAACTACCAGAAAACGTAGTTGTGGCTAGAGACATAATCAACACCGGAAACACCTCTGCAGCCAGCGTTCCTCTAGCGATGGACCAGATTTTGCAGGATGGATTGGTGAAATCTGGCGGATTAGCACTGCAGATTGGCTTTGGAGCTGGTCTTGCCTTCGCGGCTCAAGTAGTAGTTCTGCCCTAAACTTTACCTAGTAAACCAAACAATCAAGGAGTAACTCATGGCACTATCACAGAACGAAGTTCTAGCAGGATTGGCTGAAATCGTTAACGAAGAGACCGGTATCGACACTGATTCAGTGAAGATGGATAAGTCTTTCACAAATGACCTAGACATAGACTCAATCTCAATGATGACCATCGTGGTTAACGCCGAGGAAAAGTTCAGCGTAAAGATTCCAGACGAAGAAGTAAAGAACTTGCTTACTGTTGGTGACGCGGTTAACTTCATTACCTCAGCACAGGGCTAATTTCTCTTGAGTATCAAGATTGTTGTCACCGGGATAGGCGCAACCACGCCTCTCGGTGGCGACGCCCAATCAACTTGGAAAGCTCTTCTTGCCGGTGAATCCGGCATAAGCACCCTGGAGCAAGAGTGGGTTGCACGATACGAAATCCCAGTCACATTTGCAGGACAGGCAAAGGTTAAGGCCTCCGAAATCTTAACCCCTCAGGAAACCAAAAGATTAGATCCATCAAGTCAGTTCGCCCTCATTGCAGCAAGAGAAGCTTGGGCTGACGCAGGTGTTACAGACTTTGATCCAGAGCGCCTATCCGTTGAGTTCGCTACCGGTATCGGCGGAATATGGACGCTCCTAGATGCTTTTGACACCCTAAAGGAAAAGGGCCCTCGTCGAGTTCTGCCAATGACCGTTCCTATGCTTATGCCAAATGGGCCAGCTGCTGCTATCGGCATGGACATCGCCGCTCGAGGTGGAGTTAGAACTTCAGTGTCTGCCTGTGCATCTGGAACTGAAGCAATTGCAAATGCAATCACTCGGTTGCGCTCGGGAGAGATTGACATAGTCGTTGCCGGGGGTTGTGAAGCAGCTATGCATCCGCTGACTATCGCCGCCTTTGCTTCAATGCATGCACTTTCAAGACGTAACGATGAACCAACTAGAGCAAGTCGTCCATATGATGTCAACCGCGATGGTTTCGTTATGGGTGAAGGTGCTGGTGCTTTAGTTCTAGAAACAGAAGAGCATGCTTCGGCAAGAGGTGCAAAGATCTATGCAGAACTTGCTGGTGGCTATGTAACCAGCGACGCCCATCACATCACTGCGCCAGACCCTGAGGGTACAGCTGCCGCTAGAGCTGTCATCGGAGCCTTAAAAATGGCAAACGCAAAGGTTGCAGATGTCAACCACATCAACGCTCACGCAACCAGCACACCGGTTGGTGACATCGCTGAGTACACAGCTCTAAAGAGGGTCTTCGGCGATAACCTAAAGAACATCCCACTATCTGCAACCAAGTCTTCAACCGGTCACCTACTTGGAGGTGCCGGTGCTATCGAGGCTATCTTCACAGTCCTAGCAGTTCACGAGAAGACTGCTCCCCCAACACTCAATCTTGATGATCCCGATCCTGCCATTGAGCTTGATGTCGTCACCTCACCTAGAGCTCTAGGCGATAACATCTTGGCTATCTCAAACTCATTTGGCTTCGGTGGACACAACGCTGTTGTTGCTTTCCGTTCTTATTCGAGGTAACTAGCCAGCTCTATTGAGCAAAACCACATTGTTACTGTATTTAGCTCCCCTAAAGGGCTCCATTATGTCGTCCCATGATTGACCTAAACTCACTCTGAGTAAGCGCATGAACTCTCTATGATTACCCGAGGACAGCTCGACCATTTGATTGATGCGATCTTCACTTAGCAGTATCGAACCAGATTCGTTGAGTTCACCCCTAAATATCCCTAGCCCTGGAACACCCATGAACAGCAAACCAAACTTCCACTGCCTTTGGTTGATTTCAAAGTAGATGGCTCCAAGGGCGTAGATGTTGGAGACAAGTTCTAATGCTTGCTCTTCGCTAAGACGAAGACTGATTTGAGAAGAATGGTGCTCCGCAACGAGATCCTGTTTGGTCCAAGTTAGTGTTTGCCCAAGTTCCTTGAAAAGCACTTGCACGCGCTCTTTCAGAGCGGTAGGGCAGGCGTGCAGAGCCACGGTCGTGACAAACTGACCTTTAGGCATAACAGACCTCCGAATCTCTTGCTAGGTGCGTCTTCCCCAACGTCCTGGCTATTCAGAGGCTTCTAGATTACGACTGAGGCTCAAATAACGCAATTCCTAAAGCCGCTCTGGCTACCATTGTTATAGACACGTAAGTAAGCCCAGAAAGGATCATCATGGCTAAGTTGTATTTCCGCTTTGGAGCGATGAACAGCGGTAAAAGTACTGCTTTACTGCAGGTAGCTCACAACTATGAAGAGCGTAGCCAGCAGGTTCTCATAGCCAAGCCAGCGGTTGATACCAAAGGTGACCTAACAATCGTCTCAAGACTCGGTGTTGATCGTCGAGTGGATTTCCTGATTACACCAGAAGCCAATCTACGAGAACTAGCTCACGAGTATGCCAATAACGGTCTTATCATTCCTGGTATCAAGAATCTTTCCTGCTTATTGATTGACGAAGCACAATTCCTGACAAGAGATCAGGTTGACCAAGCATTCGAGTTAGCAGTTTTGGATGGAGTACCTGTTCTGGCTTACGGCATCAGAACTGACTTTCTAACTGTTGGATTCCCTGGCTCTATTCGCCTAATGGAAATCGCTCATTCACTTGAAGAACTAAAAACCATCTGTCGCTGTGGCAAGAAAGCTATGTTCAACGCTCGTAAGTTTGATGGTGACTTCATCTTCGAAGGCGACCAGGTAGCCATCGATGGAGTTGAAGTTACCTATGAATCACTTTGCGGCGTTTGCTACCTCAACGAACGAGGCTAGGTGGCAGTCAAGTTTCATGGAACCAAGTTCTATCTGGGAACTGACGGCTTTAAGGATCAGGTGTTTGTATCCGACTCCGGTTTAGTGATCAGTGAAGAAGAGTTCCTTTCAGCTGAGAGTCAAAAAGAGATACTTCTTGACGGTGAAATAGCGATACCCGCTTTCCGTGACGGACATGCCCATCCGCTTTTTGCTGGCCGTGAAGCACAAGGCCTATCAATCACTGATTGCAAATCAGAAGCCGAGATTCAACATTTACTCAAAGATTTTCGAGCAAGTAATCCGCAAGGTGGGTGGATTGATGGAGCAGTGTTTGACAGATCTTTAGACATCTCATTCACTAGGCACACATTAGACAGAGCAGTAGCGGACATTCCTGTAGTCCTGCATGGCGATGATCACCACACTCTATGGGTAAACACTAAAGCTCTAGAAAGAGCTGGGCTATTTGGTTCGGACACATCAAACATTGATACACCGGGTGTCGATGTTGACCAGAACAATATTCCTACTGGAATTCTTCGTGAGTGGCCAGCAATGCGATTGGTGTTGGATATCGAACCGGAGAGAACTATTGAGCAAGACATCGAATGCCTCATGCATGCGGATCGAAAACTAGCCGCAGCAGGAATAGTCGAGTGCTATGACGCGTGGATAGACCCAGACATGGCTGAAACATACATTGCGGCTTCGGATGCTGGAAAACTCTTAGTTGAATACAAGCTATGTTTCAGAGCTGACCCAGACACCTTTCTCGGAGATCTGCCATACATCAACTCGATGCGCCATGAAGTAAACCAAAGACCTAAACTCGACGGGAATGCAATCAAGTTCTTTGTTGACGGGGTTTTTGGTAGCGCCACAGCCATGGTTTCTGAACCATACGAATCCGATGGTAGTCATGGAGTTCCAGTGTGGAATGAGGTAAGGCTTCGAGAAGCTGTAGAGCTTGCAAACACTGAAGGCTTCCAAGTCCACATTCACGCTATCGGTGACGCAGCTACTTCTTTGGCACTGGACATCATTGGAGAAATTCCAATCGAAACCATGGCCTACCGACCAGTTATCATTCATGCCGAACTTACTAACGACGGCATCTTAGCAAGATTGAAGAAGCTGAATGCTATAGCTTGTGTTCAGCCTTACTGGGCTCAGTACAACGGCATGCTGCAGAGCTGTATCCATCACCTTGGTCACGAGCGAATTCAAAGCCTTTACGCATTCAAAGACATGTTAGAAAAAGATGTTACAGTCGCGTTTTCAAGCGACTGGCCAGTGTCTAACCATGAACCACTGAATGGTATTGCGGTGGCTGTAAACAGACGTGAAGCACTCTCCCAGACACCTCACAACCCAAACCAAGCACTGACCGTGGAACAAGCTGTGTTGGCTTACACGACCAGTGTTAAGGCGATGCGTGCATCCGATTACCCATCCCCCCTGGGCCATGGCTCTAGCTTTGATATTGTTCTTCTCAACCAGAACATCTTTGAGATACCTAGTTTGGAGATAGGACAAGTCCAGGTTCTAGCTACCTACAAACAAGGCAAAAGAATCTTCTAACTAGCCCTTTACGGCTCCGCCGGTTAGACCGGAGGTGATGTACTTCTGAAGTCCTAGGAACAACGCCACGCTTGGCAAAGCAGACAGCACAGCACCAGCTGCGAACATGGACCAGTCCTTAGAGTAAGGGTCGCTAATGAACTGCTGAAGGCCTGTAGCCAAAGTCAAACTGTTTGGATCCGTAAGCAAGATGGAAGCCAAGATGAAGTCGCTCGAGACACCGATGTAACTCAACAGCATCTGCACAGCCAGAATAGGTGCGACTAGTCTCAGAATGATTGAGAAGAAGATACGAGCGTGACTCGCTCCATCAATGGTGGCAGCCTCATCAATTTCCTTGGGTACAGTGTTGAAGAATCCATACATCAGGTAAGTTCCAGCCCCAAGAGATCCACCTAGGTAAACCATCATTAGACCAATTTGGCTGTTTAGACCAAGAATTGGGAATACTCGTCCAATGTCAGAAAGCAAGCTGTAGATAGCAACAAGACCCAAGATTGAAGGGAACATTTGCATAAGAATCAAAGACAAAAGTCCTGGGCGGCGTCCCTTGAAACGCAATCTTGAGAATGCAAAGGCTGCAAGCGCACTTAGGAAAACCGAGCCAACTGAAGTTACGATACCAATCACAACCGTGTTCAAGTACCAACGAGCGAATGGTCTAGATTCTTGGTCGAGTAAAGAGATGTAGTTCGCTGGAGAAACCTCGGCAAACAGCACAGTTGTGTTGTTGATGTCGTTGTTTGGGTACAAAGACGTCGACAGGATGTAGAGAATCGGGAAAATAGCGAATGTGCATACCGCCAATCCGACTAGGTGACGCCAGCCGGTGCTAAAGAACCAGCGGAAGATGTTGAATGGTCTTTTATTCTTGACTGCAACGCTCATTAGACAATCTCCTCAAACTTCTTAGTTCTCTTAAAGCTGATTAGCGAAATAGTTGCTACCACGAAGAATATCAAAATCGAGAAAGCGCTTGCCAAACCAAAGTTTTGACCTGTACCGGAGAAAGCGATCTTATAAACAAAGGTAATCAAGATATCCGTACCACCTACGTCATAGTCCGTGATTCCCGAGTCTGCGGGGCCACCTTTAGTAAGTAGATAAATTATCGTGAAGTTGTTGAAGTTGTAGGCAAACGAAGCAATCAACAATGGAGCAATGGAGATAAGAAGCAATGGAAGCTTAATCAACCTGAAGCTCTGCCAACCTGTTGCACCATCGATTTCTGCTGCCTCATTTAGTTCTGAAGGAATTGATTGAAGTGCACCAGTGGTGATCAGGAACATGTATGGGAAACCCAGCCACAGGTTCACCAATAGTACGGCTAGTCGTGCTGGTCCTTCCTCTAAGAGCCAAGGGAAGTTAGCTTCGGAACCAGGCTGTTGACCGAAGATAACAGTATTGATAAATCCGTTTTCCCGGTTTAGTAGACCTACCCAAACATATGCAGAAAGGAAACCTGGGAAAGCGTACGGAAGAATCATCACGAGCCTATAGAACTTCTTTCCACGCAGTTTCTCGTGGTTGAATACCAAGGCAATAAAGAGTCCAAGAATGAAAGTTGTCAATACTGTAGCGATTGCAAATATAAAGGTCCACGAAATGACTTTGACCAGAGGGTCTCTAAGTTGAACATCCGTGAAGATGGTTTCAAAGTTCTTGAGACCAACTTCAACGCGCCAGCCACCATCAAGCTTGACGTTCTCCAACACACCATCGAGTCTGTAGAAACCGTCCTCTGCAGGTTTGAAGACATCACCTGCTAGAAATACACCGTAATCATCATCAACTAGCGCAGTAAAAGTATCAGCTGTCTCGTCATAAACAAGTGTTGATTCTGACGGAAGTGCAAATGTGAAATCCGAAGTCCTTAGGCCAACATTGGGATTTGCTGGATCGGTTATTACTCTAATGTCTAGGTACCTCGCCTTATCAACGAAGGACAAGTTGTTTGGATCTTGAGTTGTGTATCCAACTGCTCTGAGAGCTGCTTTGGCACAATTTTCAGTATCTTCAGCATATTTGTCGGCACACTCGGTGCTCAACGTGTATTGATTATCACCTAGCGGAATAGGTAGCTCCCCGTTTTTACCAATTGAAACTTTTCCTGTGACGTTATTTGTCATTAGGAACGCTCTGGAGCCGTCACTGTCGTCCTTGACTAAGTTGATGGTGTAGTCAGGGCCATCGACGATGCGATAAGCCGCATTCTTAATTGTTTGTATAGCTAAAGCTTTGTCTCCATTGTGCGCACTTCCATAGTTTGTGAAAGCGGTGTAGCCGCTAAACATCGTTACGTAGACCTGGAAAACGATAAGGAAGAGAACTCCTGGGGTTAGGTACTTAGCCGGCAATCCGCCCTTGCGAAGGTAAATCCAGTTCACAATTAGAAGAACCACAATGCTTAGCACTGCCTGCACAATAAGTTCTTGCGCTATCAGGACCATGATCATGGTCACAGCAATTGCATCAACAGTGCCTAGGACGCCAAGTTTCCAAAGGGTGCCTGAAAGACTTGGTGATGACTCCCCCAAAGCTTTTAGTTTCTTAGTCGCCATTTGGTTACCTATTCCCTAGTTCGTGCAGTGATCGGAACACAGCGGAAGGGTGGGTGTCTCCATTAACTGAAGACACCCACCCAACACTGTTTTTAACTACTTACTTGAGTTATCGATGGTCGTTTGCAGAGCCTTAACCATGTTTGCCCAAGCAACATCTGGCTTTGCTTCCTTACCCTGAATGATGCGGGTCTGAGCTTTACCCCAGATAGTCCACGCAGCAGCCATAGCAGGTGAGTTAGGCATTGGCACTGTGTTTGCAGCGTTAGCAAAACCAGCTATAACCGGGTTGTCCTTTGCGCGGATTAGAGCGGCCTTGTTAGCAGGAGTCTTGTTGAAGTTGTCATACAAGTTGAACTGAACCTGTTCTGAAGACATAAATTTCATTAGGTCTACAGCGGCTGGAACGTTGGTTGGGTTACCTGGCTTTGAAGCCATCATCAGGTAGCCACGAATACCAAGGAACTGCTTAGCCTTAAGTTTCTGAGCAGTAGGTCCTGTTGGGAACGGATCAATTGCATAACCCTCTCCAACCTTTAGACCATTCTTACAGCCACCAGCTCCGGCTTCGATAGCGTTGATGTTCCATGCACCAGTTACCCAGTACTTGACTGCGCCTGTTGTGACTTTCTTTCCCTTGACAGTTGTTGTCTTTGTAGGGTTCAAGAAGTCACATAGGATCTTGGCGTTTGACGGAGGACCAAAAAACTTGGTTCCCTTTAGCTTCAACCACTTAGCGAATTCCGCACCGTTAGCTCCACCCATACCTACCTTGTTGGTCCAGTCACCATTCTTGTCAACGGCAAATACCGGAGCGTTAAACATGCTCTGGAATGGGTACATGTGATAAGGATCTGAGTTTGTTGCATCGTAATTGATACCTAGTTCACCGTCCTTGATGTCGTTAACTGACTTCAGCGGCTTTGGTGCCTTCTTTATGTTACGCAGAATTGCAATGTTCTCAGTCCAACCTGGAGTTCCGTAGTACTTACCGTTGTACTTCATCGCCTGCAATGCTCCAGGAACAAAGTCGTCCTTGAAGTTAGCTGGCAGGTACTGGTCGATTGGAGTTAGCACGTTTGCAGCTGCAAGGTTACCAATCCAGTCGTGAGCCGCACCCGCAAGAATGTCGGGTCCAGTTCCACCAGGGACAGCAGTCTTTAGAACTTCACGAACAGTTCCAAAGTCTCTCTCGACAAGTTTGGCTGTGTACTCCGGGTTGGTAGTGTCCCAAGCCGCAACGCGAGCCTTGATGGTGTCCAGAGTTCCTTTGTCGGCCCAGATCACTAGCTCTGACGCAGCTGACACAGGTGTAGCAACTGTGAAACCGGCACCCAGTATTGATAGTGCTGTGAATAAACCAACTACTTTTCTAGTTGTTGTCTTCATTTATCTATTCCTTCTTTTTTGTTTTCCAATTTTGCTACCCCTGTTGAGGTAGTTTCGAAACTTATCGCCACACCACTAACGTGCTGTTAGGGGCAACTGTTGCGACTTTAGCTTTCTTTAGCACTGACAGCGTTGCAACTCCGGCCTTATCGCCATTCACTACAACATTCCAGTCACCTGTAGAAGGCAGGTTAACCTTCTTAGAGGTTGTGTAAGGGTTTGAGATAACCACGATGGTTCCCCACTTGTCTTTGACTGCTTTCCCATTCAGCGAATATGCAATGACGTCATCAGGAGCGTTCAGGAACTTTAGGTTCGCTGAGATAGCAGCTGGTGCGCTCATTCTGAATGCTGGATGAGCCTTACGAAGCGCGATCAAACCCTTGTGGTAATCAACAGTTGCTTTGTGTTTCATACGTTCAGGCCACTTCAAACTGTTCACTAGGTCAGATGACATGTAGCTGTTGTGGTCACCATTCTTGCTCCTCAAGAACTCCTGACCCGCCTGAATGAATGGCGTTCCCTGAGCAAGAAGAATCAAGGCAGCGATCTGTTTCTGCTGCTTGGTTACCATAGCAAGTGACTGGTTGTTATTCACTGACCAGAGCTTGTCGAACAAAGTCTTGTTGTCGTGAGCTTCTGCGTAGTTGACTGATTGCCCTGCATCAAGTACCAACCAAGGAACAGTAATCTTGTCACCGCTTGAGTGACCAATGATTCCGGCCTTTACAGCGTTGATAGCACCAGGGTTTCCATTGACGTAACCGCCATCAGATAAGCCATCAGGAGAACCCTTGACACCGTTTCTGATTCCGTCATTGAAGGCACCAACACGAGGCATGTTCAATAGTTGACTTTGGTTTCCCTGAGGCAGACCGCTGTCGCCACCCATACTCCATGCTTCACCAATGATGGTTGCAGCTGGTTCGATTGCTCGAATCGCATTTGCTGAGTCATTGACAGTCTGAACATCCCAAAGACCCATCTGGTCAAGTCTGTAACCATCGAGCTTGTACTCTCGAGTCCAGTACTTGAATGAGTCCACGATGAACTTACGAACCATTGGTCGCTCAGTTGCTGTGTCGTTTCCACAACCAGACCGGTTAGTTAGATTTCCGTTGGCGTCTTTTCTGAACCAGTAGCCCGGCACAATAATTGCTTGGCTGAATTCAGTTGCACTCGCAACGTGACCGTAAACCACGTCCATAGTTACGCGCATACCATTCGTGTGGAAGGCTTGCACTGCTTCTTTCAATTCCCTAATTCTTGCAACAGGGTTTGTCGGATCGCTGGAGTACTGACCTTCCGGAACGTTGAAGTGCTCTGGGTCATAACCCCAGTTGAATACTGGGTTCAATTCGTCTCCACCAGATGCATAGTCATACATCGGTAGCAGCTGAACGTGTGTGACACCCATTTCCTTGAAGAAGCTCAAGCCAGTAGTTACTTTGCTCTTTCCAGAACCAATGGTTGTTCCAAGTTGAGCAAGGCCTCTGAACTTTCCTCTGTTCTCAGCCTTTACGCCGCTGTTTGCGTCTATAGAAGCATCTCTAACGTGAAGCTCATACATTACTGAGTCAACTGCGCGACCAGAGAAACTAGGCTTCTTGTGAGTCAACCAACCTGTCGGGTTAGTCTTTGCAAGATCAATAACTACACCACGGTCACCGTTTACAGTCACCGATCTGGCATAAGGATCAACTGCGTCTTCTGTGTTTCCACCAACAGTTACTCGATACATGTAAACCTGAAGGTGACGATCACCAGAGAGTGAAGCTGTCCAAGTTCCCTTTACACTCTGAGTCATTGGAGTAACGGTTCCTTGGTCCTTAGGAGTGCTCGCACTCGGATAAGTGACCAGCGAAACCGCACTAGCAGTTGGAGCCCAAACTCTAAAGTCTGTCTTCGCTGCTGAGTAAGTGCTACCTAGGTCATCACCTGTATAGGTGTACTCTTCAACGAACGCAGGAGAAGTGAATACACCAGCTGCGACAATCTGACGAGAACCAAATACACGAGTTGGGTCTGCGTCTGTATGGTTCACCATAATGGTTGAACCCAAAGGAATATCTGTGGCAGTGGTAATCAACCATTGCTTGTTGCTAGATGTCTGACCGTTGTTCTGGTCCTTGATCTTCTCTGCCGAGACAATTGCAGGTGCGCCATCACCTGTAAGGGAGAATCCAGGTCCCGCTGTTCCATTAGCGCGGCTTAGTGTGACCTTTATTGTTCTTAGAGTCTCAATTGATGCGCCCCACATTTCAGGCGGAACAATGAAAGAGTCATTGGTGTAGATGTAACCGTCGTTCTGCTGAATCCAAATCTCAGCGGAGTTATTCTCATCGAGGTTCACAATTCTGTCTAAGTCAACATCCTTGGTCCAACCAGACTTTAGTCGAGGAATCAGTCCAAGTTGAGTCACACCATCGCTGATCGGAACCTGAGTCTCGATGAGTCCGTATCCCTTGCTATCAAGGACGTTTGAGAAGAACGGGACTACCTGAGAGGCAGGAAGGTTTGATCCCTTGAATGCCCAAAGCCATAGACCCCAGTCTGAATAGCTACCGCTGGTCCTTTTGTAGTGAACGGTGAGAGTTGCACATTTAGCGGTAGGACAAGAGCCCGCTGCGTTAGCAGTAGAGGAAATGGCTGGAACCGGACCAACTAGGGCAAATGCCAGGAGAATCGGTAGGACGGATTTTTTGACAAAAGTCGAGATTTTGGACAATTTGGGCCTTTCTATTGCTTACTTACAAGCCTAAATTGGCTATTCATGCTGAGGGGCCAGGTAACGAGAGTCGTTATGTAATCGTTTCCATTATTTCATGTATTTGACATAAAACTGGGCCCCAACATAGTTAGGGCCCAGTTCTAGTAGTTCAATGCAGTGTAATTAGCTCTTTGGAACTATTACCCTTGCATTTGGCTTGTCTGTTGCTCCAGGGCCTTTTCCAACAACTGATTCAGCTTGGACATAAACTTCCCAAGTCTGATCTTCGTCAGGTGATGCTGCTACGGCCATGCCACAGCTTGAAGGAAGCGCCATTGAAGCTCCTGCAAAAGTAGCCTGTGTCACGTTGCTCTGGATAGTACAGGTCTTAGTAGTAGGACCCTTCTTCGCGGTGACAGTGATCTTTGTTGGGAACATTCCCTTCATTGATGGGTGAGATGGACGAACTGGTGTTACGGTCAGGGTTCCGGCCGAGTAAGTTCCAGTTGCTCCGTAACGACCAACAAATGTAGGAACGCTGTAGTGAGCTTCGTTCACTCCAAGAGTCAACCACATCTCTGTTCCGACCCTAGGAAGACCATTAGATAGTCCATCAGTGTACTTGTAGTCACCTAGCTGAACACCTGCCCAGTCGTTGTCTGGCTGTGATCTGCGAAGAACAAGTCCTGCGTTGTCTGAGTAGACGTCCATGGTCTTAACAATTGCGTAAGCGCCATACTTGTCTTCACCCACGAATGGCCAACCAGTTGTGTCAGCCTTGACCTTGCCCTTGTAAGGATAGGTTTTGGTAACAACAGTCTTCTTGACTGGCTTCTTCTTGACGATTGTGGTCACAACCTTGCTGGTTGAAACTACATAGTCTTTTAGTACCGGAGCGCCAACAGTTGTGTTCCAGCTGTATAGGTTCCAACCTTGAGACTGAGCAGTCTTTAGAGGCATGTTGACGTGTACCTTGTAGCTGGCAACAGCTGGGTATTCGCGCTTGCCAGTGTGGATGTTCCACCATGACTCACCAGCAGGGAAGATGTTGTCTCCACCGAATGGCTTGTCAGAGGCAGGAATAGCAGGCTTCGCCGCAACTGTCTCGTCAGTGTCTGGAGTTGAAGGGTCGTCAGCAACAGCGTCTGTTGCTTCCTGGCCATCCCATGACTCTGTTGTACGCAAAACATTGTTTAGCGCTGTTATAGCTACAGGGAATGTGAACTCAGCATATGCACCGTAGGCGTCTTCGCCAACGAAGTTCGGTGTTGAGTCGCCTGTCCAAGGGGTGCCACTAATGACCTGAGTCGACTCGCCAATTGTGTTGTTTTTGGAGTCTACCCCTCCGTTCCAGTGCCAAATGTTCCATCCCTCAGCAATTTCCTTAGGGACGTTTAGGTGGATCTTGAATGTAGTGCTAGCCGCTGCCTGAGCAGGAGCTGCAATACCGACTAGACCTGTTAGACCTAGCGATAGTGCTACTGCGGTGCCTAAAGCACGCTTTATTTGACGATTCATTTTTCAATGCCTCCGGTTAGTTTTGGTTTCTCCGCAGCCAATGGCAAACAGATTAAGTAAACGTTAACACCGCGAGGCGATTGAGCACCCATAAAAAACGTCAAATCTGGTAGCGATATGATAACGATTACATACACGCAGAATCTAGGTTGATTAACTCCAATAGCTGTTTGTTTATGAGTTATGAACTTTAAGCTCGGCCGAAGGATAACGAATTAGTTGCTGGGAAAGGATTACACGTAAAGCCTTTACATTTCTGGCGGGTTGTGGGCTAGAACCGAAGTTTGATGACTGGTGGGGAGTGCGGGACTTGAACCCGCGACCGACGGATTATGAGTCCGCTGCTCTAACCGGCTGAGCTAACTCCCCCAACCTTTTCATAGTCTATTCGTCAGTGCGCTTCAATCTGTTCTTTGCATTGTCTACGGTCTTTTTGACACCTTTACGGACTTGCTTGTCAACCTTCTTGGCATGTCGCACAACATCGGCTCTCAGCTCATCGAAGCCGTCTTTTATCTCATCCCCTAGATCGGAAATCTTGCCCAAAGCAACCAAAGTTTGTCTTCTCAGACGCAGCTGAGCTTTTCTCATTGCTACGCTCAACCTGCCAATAGGGTCGCTGTAGTTAGGTAGGTTGTCGTCGGATTCTTGTCTAGCGTCTTGGTCACCACGGTATAGACCCTCAAAGATCGCTAAAGTCTTCTTGATATCGTGGGATTGAATCAGGTGAATCGAGTTCTCAGATAACCTGTTGAGTTCTTCCTGGTCGGCTGTGGCAACCTTTAGAAGGCACTGAGTGAAGTCATCCACATCATCAGGCTCAAAGAGATACCCGTTGTCACCATGGTGAACAAGGTGGGGCAAAGCCATGGCATTAGCTGCAATTACTGGTCTGCCCGACGCCATAGCCTCCATGGTTGCAATCGACTGAAGCTCGGCAATCGAAGGCATAGCGAACACAGTTGCCCGCTCGTAGGCTAGAGGAAGCTCTTCCTCGCTGATGTGACCTAAAAACTTGACTCGCTCAGCTATACCCAACTCAATGGCTAACTCCCCTAGATACTTGCGCTGGTTACCATCACCGGCGATCTCAACGTAGGTATCGATGTCTTTTGGTAACTTGGCAACTGCTTGGAGCAGGTTGTGGATGTGCTTCTCCCAGTCCAATCTACCTAGGAACAATATCCTGAATGGCTTGTTGGTGGTTGGGGTTGGATTGGTGAAGTTCGTAGCATCGATACCACATGAGATAGCAAGCACGTTCTCCATGCCTGCTGCAGCCTGAAGGAGTTCAGCTGCTCTTCTAGTAGGGGTTGTTACGTGATCGAAGTTCGCTAGAACCTTGCCGGCATCTTTCCAAAGTCTCGTTTTGAATTGTTCTTCAAGGAATTTAGGCAACGGCAGGTATCTAAGGATGTTCTCAGGCATGATGTGGTTGGTGGCAACTAAACGAATGTTTCTTTGAATGCCGCTTCGCATACAGATTCGACCCAAAATCAAATGTGATTGAGAGTGGATGGCGTCAGGTTCAAAACCATCCAGAATCAAGTCCACTTTCTTTCTGAGAGTGAAAGGGTTTACGTATCTCAGGGTTTTGTGAAATGGAACCTTGTAGCTCCTAATCCTGTGCACTGTCATAGGAGCTGAATCAATGACTTCGGTTGATGATCCCCAAGTCTTGTTGAATGAAGGTGCAATGACGTGAACGTCGTTGCCGTTACGAACCAACCCGCCGGCTAGCCTTTCGGTGAAGCGCGATGCACCATTGATGTCAGGCGGAAAAGTGTCCGAGGTAATTAGAACTCTAAGAGGATGACCTGGATGTCTAGTTGATTGAGCCAAACTATAAAACCTGTCTTATTTTGTGTGAAAATTGAGGCCCAATTGGCCTACTAGAAGTTTAGCCCAAAGCCTTTTGAGACTCTTTGATTACGGCTGGGTGGAACTTAGAAAGTAGCAGAACCCCCGCGACGCTGATCGCGCCACTGGCTGTGAAACCCAGCATAATTGGCCAAGGAGCATTCATGGCCTCGTTGAGCAGGAAAACACCGATGCTTACAGCGATAAGCGGATCAATCACGGTGAGCCCCGCCACCACGAGGTCAGGTGGACCGGAGGCATAGGCGTTTTGAACGAACCAAAAACCTAATGAACCCGCAGCAATCAGACATAGAAGAGCCAGGACGGTAAGCCCATCTGTTAGCAGTTCACCCTCTAGGCGCATCATTCGGTTGAAACCGTCTTGCTGGAAAAGCCGTTTCATAACAACTTTTATCAGGGTTGCCACAAACCCAAAAAGCACTCCTGCACCAAAGACGAAAGTGAGCGGTTTGAACTTTGAAGCCCCGCTAAAGAAAATGAATCCGAAGGTGGTTATCAAAACGAAAGCCATGCCCAGGATGATGACCAAGCTGTTGTCATCAATATCAGGTTCAGCAGCGAAGGTGGTTGCCATCACAACAAATGCTCCAAGACCCATAGTGCATAAAACTATGGCGAAAATCGAAGCGCTATTCAGACTTGTTTTGGTGATCCTTGAATTCAGAAGTGCTGTGATAACCAGTGCGATAGCTCCGATGGGCTGGATCAAAATAAGTGGGGCAAGCAGGAGCGCGGTGAAGTGCAGTGCAACGGCCGCCACGGTCAGTGCCATTCCACCCATCCAGGCAGGCTTTCTTATTAAATGAAGGAGTTGGTTGAGTTTGAGATGGGTGCGACTAGTTTTAGTGTTCTTCGATTGGCTGCCAACAACACCGTTTTGAAGCAAGGTGCCCACTGACAACAACACAGCGGACCCAAGTGCGAGGCATATGGCCAAGATTCTCAAATTGTGCCCCAACTCCTACGTGTTCTCAGCTTCTAGCCTACCCAAAGATTCAATAGGTTCTCCTAGGGTAAATTTGAGAAATGACCATTAGACCCATTTGCATCACCGGAAACCCCGTTCTCCACACCAAAGCACTAGAAGTCACCGAGTTCAATGACGACCTAAGAAAGCTAGTTGAGGACATGTATGACACTATGGACGAAGCCCCAGGAGTGGGGCTTGCAGCCCCTCAAGTGGGTGTAAACCTAAGAGTCTTCGTCTATGACTGGGACGCAGAAGACGGTGCAAGCCAACGAGGCGTGGTTATCAACCCTGTATTGACGATCTCTGAGGTGCCAACAGGTGTTGCCGACTGGGATACTGAATCTGAGGGATGTCTGAGTGTTCCTGGTGAAAGATTTCCACTGAAAAGAGCAGAGACTGCTGTGCTAACTGGGGTCGATCTTGATCAAAACCCTGTGCACATCGAAGCCAGCGGGTGGTTTGCAAGAATATTCCAACACGAATTTGATCACCTTGAGGGAATTCTTTACGTCGACAAACTTGAAGCTGAACACTCCAACGAAGCTAAACAGATAATCAAAGAACGTGGTTGGGGTATAGACGGTCTTACTTGGCTACCTGGTCAAGAAAAACTAGAGGGCTAAAGCACCAATTCGATACATTCGAAGAAGAAGCTGAGATCTAGTGTCAAGCAAAAGAAGTTTTTGAACCTTCAGCAAAGTTGATCGTACTTTTACAACTGGAACATCTGCACTTTTAGCAATCTCTGAATCACTTTTCAATTGGCAAAATGCCTTTAGGACCTTTGCCTCTTTTGAGTTGAGTGTGTCAAGCGCTACTGCTGCACTTTGAAAACCTTCTTGACTGATTGTGAGATTACCAAGCTCCGGAATAAGTTCACGGATCGCAAAGTCAGAGTCTGCATGAGAGCAAAGTGTAACTTTCTCAATCAACGACTGAGAGCCGTCACTAACGAAAACGCAATCTACTGCTCCCGCCTCGATGGCCAAGAGCCGCAACTGACTCTCATGAAACTGACTGGCAACGAGAAATTGACCAGAAGCAACATTCTCCATAGCGGCTAGAGAGTGAAATATTTTGATGAAATCAAAGGCCGACTGGTTACCGAGTCTCTGTTCTACTAGAGCAACGTCAAAATTTATTTCCTTGAAGTCCTGAGGAAGCATTCCAAAACCATCGGCGTCAAAGACAACTTGAAAGTTTGACTGGAGTTCAATAACTGATCGCTTCGCCGCTCGCATCGCATCCGAGCCACCAAGTAACGCCACTCTTGTAGCAACCAAGCTAGTTGCCTTCGGCGTAGGAGGTTATCTCTGGGAAGGAGGCTGAAACATAGAAACCAACACCAGGTACTCTCACAAAGTCCATCGTTCCACCATAGAGCGAGGTCCGCTCGTGCATCGTGGTCAAGCCAGCACCAATAGGTCTTTCAACTAAAGCCTTCTGATCGTCTTGAACTGAATACCCAGAATTATCCGCCGATTGATTGCGCAAGGTTTCTTCACCGTTATCTTTGACGGTTAGCTGGAAGATACTCCCCTGCCACATAAAGTCGATGTCGACCTCAGTACCCAACGGAGTGTGTTTGCGAATGTTATCTAGAGATTCAAGAACCAATCTGTAGATAACAAGCTCTACACCTGAGACAAGTTTGATGGCTTGGCCCTGCTCTTTGAAAGTAACTTTGTAACCATATTCACGAAATGATACGAATAAGCTGTTCAAGTCCCGAAGGCCCGGAAGTGCTAAAGCCTTTTCTTTCTGCAAACCTAAAAGATCGCTCAGTCTGCGTATCTCTAGATAGGACTTCTTTACGCCTTCGAGTAATGACTCCAACAATCTTGGCGCAACTGTTGGATCTGCTTTTGACGCATAAAGACCTGCTTCAGCCGCAGACATTGTTGCACTTACCTGTTCTAGAAGTAAATCATTGACGTCTCTTGCAATTCCAAATCTTCTATCTTGTTCTGCAAGAGCTAGTTGTCCCGAAGCAATCTGCTGAGTCAAGATTGCTCGATCATAGTTTGTTCCAACGTGCGTGATTCTGGTGTCGATAAGTCTTCCAACAAACCAAGCATTAGCATTCACAGCAATCAGGGCCACCAATCCAGCAAGACCTAATGCAAACTTTGCTTCAGATGTTGGCAGCACTAGGCCGTAGAAACTTGCTGTATCAGGAAGCTGCAAGAGGAAGACCGAAAACGAAACTGAACCAAGAATTATGTTTAAGCCGAAACCTAACCAACGCGCTAATGGATTAGCAAACGCAGCGAGCAGTAGCAAAGTTATGGTCGTGCCAAACTGGGCTAGCTGAGGCTGCAGGTTTAGTAAATGTGGGACAAGGGTTCCTACCGAAAACAATCCGATTGCCACATACGGCAGTGCTCTGGATAGTGCCACCGATGCGGCGATAACTAGTGATGTGAAGATGGTGGCTGGTCCTTGGACGAGAATGTCCAAGCCCCCAAACACTAAAAGACAGACACCTGCCAGCAAGATTGTTGGGAGCCAGCTCTGATCGCGAATCCAAAGAAACATCTGGTCTCCTGAAGGCCTTCAAATAATGGCTCCCCGGCTTGGACTCGAACCAAGAACCTATCGGTTAACAGCCGATTGCT
>JBMOFL010000019.1:0-23211 GCA_049314335.1 Rhodoluna sp.
TTACTGACTATGGCAAGTCCAACTAAGACAGCAGCAATACCAAACCACAGCCTTGGTTTGACTTTTTCTTTGAAAAGGAAAAGTGAAACAAGGGGAACAATAACAATCGCCGTGTATTCAATAAGCAGCGCCACGCTAATTGGAAGCAAGCTAACTGCATTGGAGTATGACCACTGCATTAGTGCTATGCCGAAGATGCCATAAAAGACAAGCACCGGTAATTCTTTGAGGGTTACTCGGAAACCTTTTCTATTGGTTAGCAGTAGTGCTAGTCCTGCCACTACCATTGTGAAAGTGGCTCTAAAGAGAACTAAGAACTCTGGGCTAACTCCTGCGTCAAGGATTACTTTCACACTTGAGGCATTGAAACCGAACATGAGTGCTGCGAAGGAGACAGCCGTCACACCAACCGCTGCGTTTCTATTTGCCACTCTATTCACCTATTAACCCTAGGCTAGAGCCATGACTGAATTTGTATTAGCCGGTGGCTGTTTCTGGTGTCTTGACTCTTCCTTTTCCCAATTCAAGGGAATCATCGATGTTGAATGTGGTTATGCAGGTGGACACACCAGTAACCCCAGCTATGAAGAGGTGTGCAGTGAGAAGACAGGTCACGCAGAGGTCGCTAAGGTCATCTTCGATGAATCAATCATCAGTTCTGAAATAGTTCTAGATCTTTTCTTCACAGTGCACGACCCAAGGCAACTAAACCGTCAAGGTAACGACATCGGTTCCAGTTATCGCTCAGCAATGTTCTATCAAGGTGAAGAACAAAAGGAACTATTTGAAAAAGCACTAGCACGGGCTGCTGAGATGTGGGATGGCGAGATAGTCACCACTTTGCAGCCACTAGAAATATTCTGGCCTGCTGAGGAATATCACCAGGATTACTTCTCCAAGAATCCAAGCAACGCATATTGTCAAACTGTAGTTAGCGGCAAAATGGCAAAAACAAGATCAGCGTTTACCGATTACCTTAAGTAAATCTTTGGCTGTGGAAAACTAAAGCAGCAATTTGAAATATTTGGCAATCTTTCTGAATCAGTTATGAAACTTTTCAGAAAGGCACCAAATGTCAGATCAATACAGCGTCACCGGTTTAGTAGCCACAACTCCAAGACATCTAGTCACTCAAGATGGCTTACCTATTACTTCATTTCGACTAGCAGCATCTCTTCGTAAGTTCGACAAGCAACTCAACCGTTGGGTCGATGCTGAAACGAACTGGTTCACCATCACTTCTTTCCGTCAGCTAGCTGTCAACACTGCCGTCTCAGTTTCTAAAGGAGATCGAGTTCTAGTCATGGGAAGACTCAGAGTCCGCGATTGGGATAACGGTGAACGGGCTGGTACATCTGTTGAGCTAGAGGCCGAAACTCTAGGACACGACTTGATGTGGGGTTCAAGCACGTTTGTAAGAACTGTAAACCTCAGGGAAAGCGACGCAGAGACACCAGCACCAGATGAACTTGATACCTCCAGTGAAGAAGAGCCAGCGAAGACTAAGTCCAAAGCCATGGCCAACAACTAGTCACTAGGTTCCAGCAGCTAGCAAACACTAGCCATGCGCTGCTGGTAGCGACACTCACACTCAAGGAAGCAACTTTAGGGACCTAACCCCTAAACACTGTCGGATATACTTATCTCCGAGCGAACTTGATTGTGAGTGTCGCATTTATCTTTTAAGGATTCAAATAAATGGCTGAATTTATCTACCAAATGCATAAAGCCCGCAAGGCACACGGGGATAAGGTCATTCTCGATGATGTAACCATCGCCTTTTACCCTGGGGCAAAGATTGGTGTTGTTGGACCTAACGGTTCCGGTAAGTCAACCGTCCTAAAGATTATGGCTGGCATGGACACACCATCAAATGGCGAGGCAAGACTTAGCCCAGGTCACTCTGTAGGCATCTTGCTTCAGGAGCCACCGTTGAATGAAGAAAAAACAGTTCTAGGAAACGTCGAAGAAGCTGTTGCTCACATCAAGGCAAAGCTTGACCGTTTCAACGAGATCAGCGCTGAACTTGCTAACCCAGATGCTGACTACGACACCTTGCTTGCTGAGATGGGTCAGTTGCAGGAAGAAATCGATCACCTTGATGCATGGGATCTAGACAGTCAACTTGACCAAGCTATGGATGCTCTTCGCTGCCCGCCAGGAGATACTGCTGTTACACATCTATCCGGTGGTGAGCGTAGAAGAGTAGCACTTTGTAAATTGCTTTTAGAAAAACCCGACCTGTTGCTGCTTGATGAGCCAACAAACCACCTCGATGCTGAATCAGTCCTTTGGTTAGAACAACACTTGGCTAAGTATCCTGGTGCAGTTCTTGCTGTTACTCACGATAGATACTTCCTCGATAACGTAGCCGAATGGATTCTCGAACTTGATAGAGGTCGTGCTTACCCTTACGAAGGTAACTACTCGACCTACTTGGAGAAAAAGCGTGAGCGTCTCGAAGTTCAAGGTAAGAAAGATGCCAAGCTCGCTAAGCGTCTAGGCGATGAACTTGATTGGGTTAGATCATCAGCTAAAGCACGTCAAACTAAATCAAAGGCTCGTCTTGCTCGCTATGAAGAGATGGCAGCTGAAGCTGACCGAACTAGAAAACTGGACTTTGAAGAAATTCAGATTCCACCTGGCCCAAGACTTGGTTCCATCGTTCTTGAAGCCAATAACTTGCAAAAGGGTTTTGAAGGCAGATCACTTATCAATGGCCTTACCTTCTCGCTACCTCGTAATGGAATTGTTGGAGTGATTGGCCCTAACGGTGTGGGTAAATCAACTCTGTTCAAAACCATCGTTGGCTTAGAGCCGCTCGATGGGGGAGAACTGAAGATTGGTGAGACAGTAAGCATTTCCTATGTTGACCAGTCTCGTGGCGGTATCGATCCAAACAAGACTCTGTTTGAAGTTGTCTCTGATGGCCTAGATTTCCTGCAGGTAGGTAACGTAACTGTTCCATCTCGTGCCTATGTTGCAGCCTTTGGATTCAAAGGACCAGATCAGCAAAAGCCTGCCGGAGTTCTTTCAGGTGGTGAGCGTAACCGTTTGAACTTAGCTCTGACCTTGAAGCAGGGTGGAAACCTTTTGTTACTCGATGAGCCAACAAACGATCTCGATGTTGAAACTCTCGGTTCGTTAGAAAACGCTTTGCTCGAGTTCCCTGGCTGTGCTGTAGTCATCACGCACGATAGATGGTTCTTGGACAGAGTTGCCTCACACATCTTGGCTTATGAAGGCACTGACGATAACCCTGACCAGTGGTACTGGTTCGAAGGTAACTTCGAAGGTTATGAAGAGAATAAGATTGCTCGCCTAGGTCCAGAAGCAGCTAAGCCTCACCGCTCTACCTACCGACGTCTAACCAGAGACTAGTCATCGGTGATGAATAGTAGTTTTGTTTTACCAACCGAGGCAGACGTTGAAGATCTAGGTAAGTATCTAGATAGAGCTAAGCGCATGGACTCTAATGGTGCAGTTCGACTTAGAGCCTACGGTGATGTACTTACCGTTTATGTTGCTCCTATTTTTAGTGGTGAATATGAACAAGATGCACCAATAGTTTTAGGGCTTAGAACTTTGCAGTTAGCCGAATCAACAGAGTTTGACCTAACTGTTTCTATAGCTGATCTTTTGGAGCGAGTGTTATCAGTTGCCAAAGGAGAAGTTCAGGAAGAGCAGCTCAGTTTGGCTGATCGACTTCTAAATCTTTCAGGCAATAGCCAGCAAGACGAAAACAAGATTGTGCTTGACCTTGACTTAGTTCAAGTTGCTTGGAGCACAGAAACTCCAACTAGATCAGGTTGGGAACTCGGTGGTGAGATTTCTGAGGGGGAGCTAACCGAGATTGCTCGTAAAGGTATTGCTGAGGTTTCAGAAACTCTGCCAACATCTGTTGGTGGTCCGATTGCTGCTCGTGTGCGAAGTGAAATCTGGGGCAAAGCTTTTGATTACAAGTTCCCGTTACCTAGGGGCTCAGCTTTTGTGGCAGCTGGTTTAGGTTTTCTAACCGAAGGTGAAATAGTCCCTTGGTATGTTTCTGGGGACTGGGTGAGATTGAGCTCACAACATGGTCACGTCTTAGCACGATTCGCTAAAGACTATGTTCCACCTAGAAGCTAATCTTCCATTGTGTTGAGCATGGCTGTTGCCGCTCGATCAAGATAAGCCCAAATCTGTGCATGGTAGAGCTCAGGTAATTCTTGAGCATCTAAGGCAGCTTTCATGTGTTTGAGCCAGGCTGCTCTGGCAGCAGGGTTGATCTTGAAAGGCATGTGTCGCATGCGAAGTCTTGGGTGACCTCTTTGTTCTTGGTAAGTAGTTGGCCCTCCCCAGTACTGTTCTAAGAACAACTGAAGGCGTTCTTGAGCTGGACCTAAATCTTCTTCTGGATACATCGGCTTCAGGATTGGATCTTCGGCTACACCTTCATAAAACTTTTTAGTTAGTTTCACAAAGAACTCTTTACCACCAACAAGTTTGTATAGGTCACCCTCAACATTCATTCCTGACTGATGAGTGAGTCGAACAGTCTCGACTCTTTCGCGATCTTCGAACTGCTCTTCGCTCATTAGTTCTTTACGTTGACGAAGATAGCGTTAGCGGTACTTACAAGTTTGATGTTTGCTTTATCAAATTCAGCTTTCACAGCCTGACGTAGCTTTCGGGCCACATCATCTTTATCTTCAGGCTTGGTCTTCTGAACTAAACGAAGAACTATCTGATCACCTGACAGAGCATTGATTCCCCAGATTTCAGGTTCACCTATGGCTTTGCCATCAATGCTCTTAGCAGCTCTGGCAAGAGCTTCTTGGGCTAGGGAAACATCAGTTTGGTATTCAATAGCTACATCAATAACTGCTCTGGCCCAACCTTGAGATTGGTTACCAACTCGCATGATTTCACCGTTACGAACAAACCAAAGAGTTCCCTCAAGATCTCTAACCTGAGTGACACGAAGTCCAACGCTTTCAACCACACCTTCGGCTTGCCCTAGGTCAACTGAATCGCCAACACCGTACTGATCTTCAAAGACAATGAATAGGCCGGAGATGAGGTCCTTGACTAGCGACTGAGCACCAAAGCCCAGACCCGCACCTAAGATTCCCGCACCAGCAACAATTGCTCCAGGGGATACTCCAGCCTCAGTTAAAACAACGCTAATCACAGTGAAGGTTAGACCCCAGGTAGCAAGGTTTCCTAAAACAGAGGCAATGGTTTCAGTTCTCTGCAAAAGACGTGCTTGAGCAAGTGGCGAATCCTCTTTAGTGATTCCTTCTATTCTGCGTACACTTTTCGTAATCGACTTCACTACTCGTCTGATTGCAAACTGTAAGAGAGCGCGCAGAACAAGGGCAGCCACGATGCTCAGCACAATGCGAAGCAGTGGACCCCAGTCAGCATAAAAGGTAGTCATCCAAGCTGGCATATCTTTACCGCCTTATCCTTGATGGAACTATCTGTCTTGAGCTTGAACCTTCAGGGCACGGTCGATTGGGTCTAGGTTTTCGACCAACAATCTTCTTAGCGCCGGGATTGCAACAACCTCAGGAGTGTCTAAGAACTTCCTTGTCTTTTCAGCCAAGTCTGAAGTTGCTAGCGAGATTGGATACAAGTTCACAATGGCGTATTCAGCCATCTTGAAAGTCTTGGTGTTCCAAATCTTAACTACATCAGCAAAGTACTTGTCAACGTATGGAGCTAGAAGTTCTGCTGTGGCACCTCTGGAGAATCCAAGAGTTGAATACTGCAAGATGGTGTTAGACCAGTCATTGGTTTCAACTGCGGTGTGCCAGGTCTTTGACTTTGACTCAGCAGTTGGGATTGCTGCCTTTGCAAGAGCAGCAGCCTTCTGTCCGTTAGCAGTGTTATCGGTTGCCAGCATCGCATCAATCTCGGCTTCATCGGCTGCACCCACTGCAACTAGACCAGTTAGTAGATCCCACTTCAAGTCAGTGTCGATTTCTCGACCAGCAAGCTTCTCTGTTCCGGATAGCAGTCCACGAAGAGCAGCTTTGTGCTCATCGTTAGAAGCGAAACGAGGGAAGTACTTGAGGAACTGAAGTTGAGCTTCAGAGCCTGCTGCTGCATGTCTTGCCATGTCGATAAGTGCATCAGCAATCTTGACCTTGTATTCCAAACGGTTCTCAGGCTTGAGGTACATGGTCTGCACAGTCACCAGCTGGTTCAAAAGAGTCATCATCGCTGTTGCATTTGATTCTGTTGCGATGTTCTTGAGAACTAGGTGGATAAAGTCCTTTGGATCTGCTTCCGCATCACGGGTTGAATCCCACGCTGCACCCCATAGCAAGGCTCTGGCTAGTGAGTCATCCACAACTGCAAGGTTGTGCAGGGTTGTTTGCCATGAACGGTCATCTAGACGAAGCTTGGCATAAGCCAAGTCGCCATCGTTGAGAAGAATCAGGTCAGGACGCTTGGTTCCAATTAGTGCTGGAACTTCGGTCTTTGCTCCATCAATGTCAATCTCAACGCGGTGCGTGAGCACTACCTTGCCATCAACCAGGTTGTAGTAACCGATACCTAGACGGTGAGGTCTAAGTGTTGGGTAGTCAACGTGATGGGTTTGGGCAACTGCGAATTTGGTGATGTTTCCTTCTGAATCTTCATCGAGTTCTGCACGAAGAGTGTTCACACCAGATGTCTCAAGCCATAGCTTTGACCATTCACGGAGTTCACGACCTGAGGTTAGTTCTAGCTCCGTTAGTAGATCAACTAGTTCAGCGTTACCAAAGGCGTGCTTCTTGAAATATGAAGCAAGTCCCTTCATGAAGTTTTCTTGACCTACCCAGGCAACTAGCTGTCGAAGTACAGAGCCACCCTTGGCATAGGTAATCGCGTCGAAGTTAACTTGAACATCTTCAAGGTCTCTGATGTTCGCTACCACCGGGTGAGTTGAAGGCATCTGGTCTTCACGGTAAGCCCATGACTTTTCGTGAGATGCGAAAGTGGTCCACGCTTCTTTGTATTCGGTAGCTTCAGCTGTTGCTAGGTATGAAGCGTACTCAGCGAAAGACTCGTTTAGCCAAAGGTCGTTCCACCAACGCATTGTGACTAGGTCACCGAACCACATGTGCGCTAGTTCGTGCAGCACAGTAATGATTCTGCGTTCCTTGATGAAACCGTTAACCGCTCCACGGAAAACATAACTTTCAGTGATTGTTACAGCTCCTGCGTTTTCCATCGCTCCAGCGTTAAAGTCTGGAACAAATAGCTGGTCATACTTCTCAAATGGGTAAGGATACTGGAATTGTTCTTCGAAGAAAATGAAACCTTCTTTAGTTTTGTCGAAGATGTAATCAGCATCAATGTATTGAGCAAGTGAAGAACGACCGTAGACCGCTAGTGGAATGGTTCTGCCATCGCTGCTGGTTAGTTCATCACGCCACTCACTGTAAGGGCCGGCAATTAGTGCTGTGATGTATGAGGAGATTCTTGGAGTTGGGGCAAATACCCACACTGATGAACCATCGCCGCGTTCAACTGGAGTTGGGGTAGTGGAGTTGGAGATCATCTTCCAGTTGCTAGGTCCAGTAACGGTGAACTGGAAGGCAGCCTTTAGGTCAGGCTGCTCGAAGACTGCGAACATTCTTCTTGAGTCTGGCACTTCAAACTGGGTGTATAGGTAAACCTCGTTATCAACTGGGTCAACGAATCTGTGCAGACCTTCACCGGTGTGCATGTATGGGTTATCGCTAACTACCACTAACTCGTTGTTCGCTTCAAGGTTGTCCAGCTGAATACGCACGCCATCGGCTACTGATACATCTAGGTCTTTGCCATTTAGGGTTACCCGGTGAACCTTCTGAGTGATGGCGTCAATGAAGGTTGAGGCCCCGATTAGGTTGCTGGTGAACTTGACTGTGGTGGTGACTCCAAAGACTTCCTCACCCCTCATAAGGTCTAGTTCAACGGTGTATGACGACACTTCCAAAAGTTCCGCACGTTCGGCGGCTTCAATTCGGGTGAGGTTCTCAGCAGGCATTACAGCTCCTTGGTCAGGTTTATTTCAACAGCAACTAGCCTAGTATTGACCAACAACACTGCTAGAAGGTTTTTAGAAGATGCGTATACACATAGCCACAGATCACGCCGGTTTAGAACTCAGTCACTTCCTGATTGAGGAGCTTGGGGCCTTAGGTCATGAGGTCTTTGACCATGGGCCTAAAGAGTATGACCCGCTAGATGACTACCCAAGTTTCTGCATTACCGCTGCTATGGCTGTCAGGTCTGATGAGGATGCAGGTAACCAGGCTCTGGGTATTGTTTTGGGCGGCTCAGGCAACGGGGAGCAGATTGCTGCCAATAAGGTTCACGGCATTAGAGCTGCTTTGGTTTGGAATCTTGATACAGCCAAACTTGCTCGTCAGCACAATGATGCCAACGTGGTTGCAGTGGGAGCTAGACAACATTCCCAGGCTGAGGTTTTAGAGCTAATCAAGGCATTCATTCAAGAACCTTTCTCTAATGATGAAAGACATGTTAGAAGGATTAGGAAGATTGCCACCTTTGAACAAACCTCAGAGATCTCCTAAACAAAAAGAGATTCTGTAAATGCCTGAGGGTCACTCCGTTCAAAGAACTGCCAATGATTTCAATAAGAAATTCAAAGGCAAAATAGTTCGCGTTGATTCGCCTCAGGGTCGCTTTGCGGCTGAAGCAAAACTAATTGATGGCCAAGTGTTCGTTGGAGCCAAAGCTATTGGCAAGCAACTGTTTCTCAAATTCGAGAACGGCCTAACCTGCCGAGTGCATCTAGGTATTTATGGCAAGTGGCGATTCATTCAAGACATCGACAAAGTTATGTATGGACAGGTGAGGGCAAGGTTCTATAACGAAGAGTTCTTAGCCGATCTTCGTGGACCAACTATCTGTGAGGTCATCGATAAGAAAGCTGTCAAGGCTATTGAAAACCGTTTGGGTCCAGATCCAACTAACTCAGATCCTCGAGGCTTACAGAAGCAGAGATTTATTGAACGAGTTCAGGCATCGGCGAGCCCAATCGGTATTTTGTTGATGAACCAGGAAGTGATTAGCGGTATTGGCAATGTTTATCGGGCTGAGATTTTGTTTAGAGCTCAGATCAGTCCTCATGCTTCAGGTAAATCTCTGACTATTGAGCAGATAACTGAACTATGGGTTGATTCAGTCAAACTCATGAAAGTTGGCGTGGCTACTGGGTTTATGACAACTCGTGAAGAGCGCCTAAAGAAGAGAACCAAGAAGGTGGATCGTAACTATGTTTATAAGCGCGAAGGCCAGAAATGCCTGCGCTGTGGGGGATTAGTGTCTATTGAACTGATGGCAACCAGGAAGCTTTATTGGTGTCCAGGCTGCCAGTTTTAGGTCTTTTGGAGCGGGTGACGGGAATCGAACCCGCGCCATCAGTTTGGAAAACTGAGGCTCTACCATTGAGCTACACCCGCAATTGGTGATATGTTTCTGCTCTTATACATTCTATGGGTTAGGATTACGGAGGTTGTTTTGTTTTGAAGAAATTCAGGATAAAAACCACCGGGGTGTAGCGTAGTGGCTAGCGCGCCTGCTTTGGGAGCAGGATATCGCAGGTTCGAGTCCTGTCACCCCGACCACTTTTGAATAAAACAGGTCGGCTTTTTAGTTCGACCACGTCTAATGGAGCCACTTGTGAAAACCACTGTTGAACGTCTAACCCCAACTCGAGTAAAGCTAGTCATTGAGGTAACTCCTGAAGAGTTCAAGCCAAGCCTTGATCACGCATACGAGCACATCGCTGAGACAGTAAACATTCCAGGTTTCCGTAAGGGCAAGATACCTGCTGCAATCCTTGACCAAAGAGTTGGCCGCCCAGCTATCTTGGCTCACGCCATCAACGATGGACTTGACAGTATTTATCGTTCTGCCATTGAGGCTGAAAAACTTCGTCCACTAGGTCAGCCTTCAGCTGATGTGAAGCAGGCACCGGATGAGAAGACTTTCGCTGGAAACCTGATTGTTGAAATCGAAGTTGAGGTTCGTCCTGAAATCAAGCTTCCTGAATACAAAGGTATGAAAGTTACCGTTGATGTAATCAAGGTTGGCGAAATTGAAGTTGATGCTGAAATCGATCGTCTGCGTTCACGTTTTGGAACTCTAACCACAGTTGACCGTCCAGCTCAAAAGGGCGACTTCACTTCTATTGATCTAGTAGCAAGCGTTGATGGCAAGCAGATTGACCAGGCTCAAAACATTTCTTATGAAATCGGAAGCGATTCACTGCTAGATGGCATTGATGATGCACTGGACACTTTGACCGCAGGTGAAACCACCACTTTCAAGAGCAAGCTAGTCGGTGGCGACAAGGCTGGTCAGGAAGCTGAAATCACAGTGACACTCAATGCTGTTAAGGAACGCGAACTTCCAGCTCTTGATGATGCTTGGGCTCAGATGGCTAGCGAATTCGACACCGTCAAAGACCTAAAGGCTTCCATTGAAGACCAAATCAGAAAGTCAAAGTCTTATACCCAAGGGCTACAGGCAAGAGAGCTTCTTACTGAAGAACTTCTAAAGCTTGTTGATGTCCCAGTTTCAGAGGAACTAATCAAGGCTGATGTTGAGCGTCACCTAGAAGGCGAAGGCCGTCAGGCTGACGATGCTCACCGTGCTGAAGTGGTTATCGAATCAACCAAGTCTTTCCAGGTTCAGATGCTCCTTGACGCAATTGCTGAAGCCGAGCAGGTAAGAGTCAACGAGAACGAGCTGCTGCAGTATCTTATGCAGGCCAGCCAGTCTTACGGCATGGATCCAAACGAATTCGTCAAGACAGTTGATCAGCAGGGCCAGATTCCTTCCTTCGTAGCTGAGGTTGCCAGACGTAAGGCTCTTTCTGTAGTTCTAGAGAATGCCAAGGTCTCAGACAGTTCAGGCAAGAGCGTTGATTTAGCCGAGTTCACTAAGACTGATGACGGCTTTACTCCTGAGAACCACGAAGGTCACGACCACAACTAGCCCTTAGGCAATCTTTGCCTGTGGCGAACATGAGAATGTTTTTGGTCTTTCCTCAGTTATCTTGATTATGCAAAAACAGATTAGAGGAGCACTAAATGGCTGAACACACACCGCAGAGCAACGTCTTTGAAAGACTGCTAAAGGACAGAATCATTTGGTTGGGCGACGATGTTCGCGATGACAACGCAAACGAAATCTGCGCCAAGATGCTTCTTCTTGCAGCCGAAGATTCCACTAAGGACATCTTCCTTTACATCAACTCTCCAGGTGGATCTATCACCGCTGGTATGGCTATCTACGACACCATGCAATATGTGCCAAACGATGTTGTGACTGTTGGTATCGGTATGTGTGCATCAATGGGTCAGTTCTTGCTGACCTCAGGCGCTAAGGGTAAGCGTTTCATCACCCCTAACACTCGCGTTCTGCTTCACCAACCAAGCGGTGGTTTCGGTGGAACAGCTGCTGACATTCAGACTCAAGCTTTCCTGATCAACGATATGAAGAAGAAGCTTGCAGCAATTACTGCCAAACAGACTGGTAAGACTGTTGATCAAGTAATGGCTGATGGTGACCGTGACCGTTGGTTCACAGCTCAGGAAGCTTTGGACTATGGCTTTGTTGATCACATTCAGGAATTTGCGTCAGTTTCAACCGGCGTTGGCAAGAAGTAAGGAATAGGAAAATGAATTCTAAAAACATGCCAGAGGCTCGCTACATCCTTCCTTCTTTTGAAGAAAGAACTCCTTACGGTTCTAGATACCTGGACCCATACACCAAGCTCTTCGAAGACCGCATTATCTTCCTAGGCGCTCAGGTTGATGATGTCAGCGCTGATGACATTATGGCTCAGCTTCTTGTTCTTGAAAGCCAAGATCCAGATAGAGATATCACCATGTATATCAACTCACCTGGTGGATCTTTCACTGCGTTGACTGCTATCTATGACACCATGCAGTACATCAAGCCTCAGATTCAAACTGTTTGTTTGGGTCAGGCTGCCTCTGCTGCTGCTGTGCTTCTTGCTGGTGGTGCGCCTGGTAAGCGTCTTGCTTTGCCTAACTCAACCATCTTGATTCACCAGCCAGCATCTGGTGGTGGCGGTCGTGGTCAGGCTTCTGACATCGAGATTCAGGCTGCTGAAATCTTGAGAATGCGCGTTTGGCTAGAAGAGACCATCGCTAAGCACTCAAAGAAGACTGTTGAAGAAGTTAGCAAGGACATTGAGCGAGACAAGATCCTTACAGCTGCAGCAGCTCTTGAGTATGGTCTAATTGACCAGGTTCTTACCTCAAGAAAGTCTGCATAGCTCTTTTCTGCTAATTCACTGATAACAGGGCTTGTTGCCCTGTGTGAAAGCCCCGTCTGGTAGCCTAAATCTAAGTTTTGTGCGAAACGGTAACTTTTTATTTGGAGGTTCGTTTGCGCATTTATCTGCGTGTGATCACAGTTGCTGCATTGTGTGTTGGGTTCTTGGGAATCACTTCAGTCACCAATGCCGCCACTGTCAACTCCTCAATTTCCAAAGTTAAAAGCGTCTCCGCTGTTGGATCAGATAAAGCAGTAACTCTCAAATGGGCCAAGCTCGCTAGCTCCACTAGATTCAAAATAACTGGGTATCAGATAACCGCCAGCAAAGGTTCTTGGAAATCGGTCAGAACTGTTGCTGCTTCGTCAACCTCACATAAATTCAGTGGCTTGACTAATAACTCAACCTATAGATTCCTAGTCTCTGCTCTTAGTGGAAAGTTTGTTTCCCCTGCCATCTCGGTCACAGCAACACCTAAGGCTTCAACCAAACCAAACTCCCTATCGTTTGGCCAGCCGTCAGATATGTATCTAAGCGATGATGACCAGGTTCTTTACGCCTTATCAACCAGTTCAGTTGTAGTTATAACTTCTCTCACTCCGGCCACCTGCTCAATCATTAACAACAAGGTGCATCCCTTAGCTTTGGGAGACTGTGTGCTGCGAGCAAGTTCTCCAGCTGGTGGTGGGTTCCTTGCTGCTACACCGATTGATCGACTTCTAACTATCGCTGAGCCGATACCTGAGGTTGTCAAAACCCTGCTTTGGGCCGATGAGTTTAATGGTGCCGCTGGAACTCAGCCTGATTCATCAAAGTGGACAGCTGATACTACCGATGGTTGTGGTCCGCCATGGAATAACTGTGGTTGGGGTAACAGCGAACGTCAGTACTATCTAGCGTCAAAGAACGCTCACGATGGCTCAGCTCAAGGCAACTTGAACATTTCAGCTACCAGACAAACTAATAGCACTGACTACAACTGTTACTTCGGTAAATGTGAATGGCTAAGTGGAAAGATAACTACCTATAACAAGGTTGGTTTCACCTACGGTTATCTAGAAGCAAGAATAAAGCTCTCACCTGGCACCGGAGCATGGCCTGCGTTCTGGATGCTTGGCAATAACATTGCAACCGTGCCATGGCCTGCCTGTGGCGAGCTAGACATCATGGAATTCAAGGGTCACTCACCTCAGGTCACCTATGGGACTGTCCACTATAAGAACAGTGGTGGTGGACATACATATAAGGGTTCAACCAAAAATGTGGGTGTTGACCTAACTCAGGACTACCACCGTTACGGCATGATGTGGAAACCAGATGAGATCTCCTTCTATATCAATGATGCGCTTGTCTACAATATCCAGAAATCTGAATCTGGCTTGGCTAATTGGCCGTTCGGAAAGAGTGCTCAAAACACTGATCCAAGTTTCTACATTATTTTCAACTTAGCGATGGGTGGCCACTTCGGTGGTGCCATTGACCCAACGCTAAATTCAACAGCATTAAATGTTGACTGGGTGCGCTACTACTCGGTTGATGGTCTAGGAAAAGTAAACCAACGATAAAGGCTTGTGCGAGCAAAACCAATAACAATGAAAGGCAACAAATGAAAACGAATATGAGAAGAACCCTCGTCGGTGCCGCTACTGCTGTGGCTTTGCTCGGAACCCTAGCTATTCAGCCGGCTTATGCCTACACAGCACCTGTAGCAGGATCCAATGTAATGAGAATGACTTCACCATTGCCAGGAGCAACTAACAGCGTTAACCTAACGCCAGATGCCAAGGGTGACTGGGATCAGTTCTACGGCAAGGGCCTAAACGCTCGTATTATGTATGCAGATGTTCGAAGTGAAATCACTTTGGAATTCAAGTACACAAACGCTGCAGGTGCGCCTTTGACAAGCAGAAATGTTTTCCTAATTGTGAACAAGAAGTTCTCATGTTCTAAGACCACTTTCTCAACAACCAACCTCACCGACTACCCAGGTAGCAACCGCCCTAACTCAAGTTCGATTGTTCGTGACTGGTGTGGCGATCAGCCTCAGATGGGTGCTGGTGAAACCGCGCTTAAAGCTACAACTGATGCTTTTGGTAAGGCTAGATTCAACCTGAAGAACTACAACATCACAGGTGAAATGTTCCCTACAGCACTAAACAAGCTGAACAAGTACTCAAAGGGAGTTCCTTGTGGCGATGACACCATGTGTCTACAAACCACAATCGCTCCTAGTCTCTTCGCTCACCCAACTGAAGCTCAGGAACGTGGCGAAGACAAGGATCTAATCTTCTTAGCTTTTGTGAACCCTAAGGTGACTGCGGCTGTAAAGTCTCAGAAGGTCAAGGCTGGAACCACAAAGACTCTGACTTACAAGCTAACTAACCTAAACAAGCTTCCTGTTGCTGGTACTACAGTGACATTCGAATCATTCGGCGAAGGAAACGACCTCGAAGAATGGTCTGAAGTTTCAAATGCCAAGGGTGAGGTAACCATCAAGGTGTCCGCTCCTAAGGGCACACTAGGTCTTCAGGTAGTTAGAGCCAAGGTCTACGGTGCGCCTATGGGTACTGACTCAAAGGTTTACTGGGTTAAGTAACTAAAACTCTAAAAAGGGTCAGCCGAGGCCATAGTTGCTTCAGCTGGCCCTTTTTGCTAACCGCTTGCCTAACCCGTTATGTCATTGTGGCTAGGTAGGCTTTATTCATGACTCGACTCAGTGAATCAGGGGACATGCTTAAGTGCAACTTCTGTTCTAAAACCCAGAAGCAAGTTCTGAAGCTAATTGCAGGCCCTGGCGTCTACATCTGTAATGAGTGCATTGATCTATGCAATGAGATCATCGAAGAGGAAATGGGCAAGGCCCCGAAGCAGCCAGATGACTTCGAGCTTCCTCGCCCAAAGGAAATCTTTGGATTCCTAGACGAATATGTAGTTGGCCAGACTCAAGCTAAAAAGGCACTTTCTGTTGCCGTTTACAACCACTACAAAAGAATTCGTGCCGCTGGCACACTAACCAACTCGGGTAAAGCACACGATGAGATCGAGATTGCCAAGTCAAACATTCTCATGATTGGGCCAACCGGTTGCGGTAAGACCTATCTTGCTCAAACCCTAGCTAAACGACTGAACGTTCCTTTCGCTGTAGCGGATGCAACATCCCTCACTGAAGCAGGTTACGTAGGTGAAGACGTTGAAAACATCTTGCTCAAACTTCTTCAGGCAGCCGATGGCGATGTGAAGCGTGCAGAGCACGGAATAATCTACATTGACGAAATCGACAAGATTTCCCGTAAAGCGGAGAACCCTTCGATTACTAGAGATGTCTCTGGTGAAGGTGTTCAGCAAGCGCTGCTAAAGATTCTTGAAGGTACAGTAGCTTCTATCCCACCTCAGGGAGGACGCAAGCACCCTCAGCAGGAATTCATCTCTCTTGACACCACAAACATCCTCTTCATCGTTGCAGGGGCCTTCGCGGGGCTTGAATCAATCGTTCAAGCACGTGTCGGTAAAAAGGGAATTGGCTTTGGAGCAGAAATCAGAAACAAGGGTGAAGAAACTGATATCTTCACTCAGGTTCAACCTGAGGACCTTCGTAAGTTTGGTTTGATTCCAGAATTCATTGGTCGACTTCCAGTGCTGGCTGCCGTAACCCCACTAGATAAGCCTGCTTTGATTCAGATTCTGGCTGAACCTAAGAACGCTCTAGTTAGGCAATACCAAAGAATGTTTGAGATTGATGGCTTCGAACTTGAATTTGATGCAGATGCCTTGGATGCAATTGCTGAAGAAGCAATCAAGCGTGAAACAGGCGCAAGAGGCCTTCGTTCCATTCTTGAAGAAACCCTCGGTCAAATCATGTTTGAAATTCCAGGTAGCGCAGCTCAAGGATTAGTTCGCATCACCAAAGGTGTTGTTGCTGGAACTGAGCAAGCAGTTGTCACTCCGATAAAGGCAGCAAGACAAGAAAAGTCGGCTTAGTAATTGGCATCAAAGGTAGCTGATCTAAGAGCTCCAATTATTGCTGGCACAGTTGCGAGCATCACCGGAACCGCAGCAACAACCGCAATCTTCCTAAGCGCTTTTGTTGCTATCGGCGCAACCAAAACCCAAACAGTTTCAATGGTTGCCATCATGCTGGTGTTTTATGGTGCACTTTCCATACTGCTGAGCTGGCGTTTCAAAATGCCACTGTCTGTGGTTTGGTCAACACCAGGGGCCGCTCTTCTTGCAGGTTCTTCACTGAGCGGAATTGGCTTTAACAACGCCATGGGCGGCATTTTGCTTTGTGGTCTGTTATTGGCACTAACCGGTCTATGGCCAAAACTCGGTGAAGTAGTTTCTGCGATACCGAAGTCAATTGCGAGTGCGATGTTGGCTGGAGTTATCTTTAGTTTCTGTGTTGCACCTTTCGCAGCCAGTGCCGAGTATCCAATGTTGGTGTTGCCTGTTATTGCAGTTTGGATAATCCTGTATTGGTTAGCTCCGTTGTGGGCGTCTCCTGTTGCAATTGTTTTGGCTTTCACTCTTATTGGTTTCAACCAAGGACTTTCAGTATCAGCTGCAGATTGGCTAATCACTGTTGAGTTGGTTCAACCCACTTTCAATCTTGCTTCTGTGTTCACGATTGCTTTGCCTTTGTATCTTGTGGCCATGGCCTCACAAAATGTTCCTGGAATAGCAATAATGAACTCTTACGGATACAAGGTGCCATTCAGAGCATCGCTAACAACAACTGGGCTTGGAACAGTAGTTGCATCGTTCTTAGGAGGGTTCGTTATGAACCTGGCCGCTATCACAGCAGCTCTAAACGCTAACGAGCAAGCTCATAAGGATCCGGCTAAGCGTTGGATAGCTTCAGTCAGTGGAGGAGTGGTCTATTGGATCTTCGCCATCTTCACAGGGGTTGCGGTGGCATTTGTATATCAAACACCTAGAGATTTGCTCCTTGCAGCAAGCGGGCTTGCGTTACTGCCAACTATAGTGAATGCGTTCAACGTAATGGTCGAAACAGCTAGCGAGCGTTTACCTGCGGTAATCACTTTCCTTATTGCATCCAGCGGCATTGCCTTCTTCTCGGTAGGGGCAGCCTTCTGGGCAATTCTGGCAGGACTAGCAGTTATTCAACTACTCAAACTAAAGAAACCATTTAAGGCTTAGAGCAAACCTCTGCGCTTTAGTAGTGGCTCAATGGTTGCATCGCGTCCTCTGAAGTTTCTGAACATCTGCATTGAGTTGATTGATCCACCACGAGAGAGCAATGTGTTTCTGAAGTGATCGCCGTTAGCTCTGGTTAGCCCACCGTTCTCCTTGAACCAGTCAACAGTGTCAGCATCTAGAACTTCAGACCAAATGTAACCGTAGTATCCAGCTGAGTAGCCACCGGCGAATATGTGTGAGAAGTATGTTGAACGGTATCTGGTTGGAACAGGAGAGTAGTTCAATCCATATGACTCGATAGCTTTGGCTTCAAACTCTTCGACGTCCTCAACTGTGGCATCTGCATCAAGTGAGTGCCAGGCAAGGTCGAGGATGGCAGCAGCCAGGTATGAAGTGGTTGCGTGACCTTCGTTGAAAGCTGAAGCAGCCTTTAGGTTATCCACCCATTCCTGAGGAATCTTCTCACCAGTCTCATAGTGTCTGGCGTAGTTATCTAGCACCTCAGGCCAGGTCAGCCACATTTCATTCACCTGTGATGGGAACTCAACGAAGTCTCTTTCAACGCTGGTACCAGAGAATCTTGGGTACTTAACATCAGAGAGAATTCCGTGCAAGGTGTGACCGAACTCGTGGAACAGAGTTGTGATCTCATCGTAAGTAAGAAGTGTTGGCTGACCAGCTGGTGGCTTAGGAACGTTTAGGTTGTTTACAACCACTGGTAGTTGGCCTAATAGGTGGTTCTGATCAACTAGGTTGTTCATCCAAGCTCCACCACGCTTTGAGTCACGGGTATAGAAGTCACCAATGAATAGCGCTAGCTTTGAGCCATCTTCGTTGAACACTTCGAATGCACGTGCATCTGGGTGATAGGTAACAATGTCTTTGCGTTCCTTGAAAGAGATACCAAATAGCTTGTTAGCCGCGAAGAACACACCGTCCTGAAGAACTCTCTCAAGCTCGAAGTAAGGACGCATAGCGGTGGTGTCTAGGTTGTACTTCTCCATACGAACAGCTTCTGTGTATAGGTCCCAGTCCCATGACTCTAAGGAGTAACCCTCACCATTTGCATCGATTGACTTCTGAAGATCTGCACCTTCTGCTCTTGCATTTCTAACTGCTGCTGGAGCAATCTGCTTGAGCATGTTGTGAACATTAGTTGGGTTCTGAGCGTTGCGGTCTTGTAACACGTGCTCAGCATGGGTCTTCACACCGAATAGCTCTGCTCGCTTGGCACGAAGCTTCACGATCTGCAAGATAACTGGTCGGTTGTCGTTATCGTTTGAACGAGCACCCTTGATTAGTGAGTTATGCATCACTCGTTCACGAAGGCTACGGTTCTTAATGCTTGAAAGCAGTGGGTGACCTGTGAAGTTCACCATGCCAACAAGCCACTTGCCCTCTAGCCCTCTGGCGTTAGCAGCAGATGCACAAGCTGCAATCTCGTTCTCGGAAAGACCATCAAGTTCCGCTACATTGTCAACCACAACACCAAGGTCGTTGGTGTCTGTGAGTAGGTTTTTACCAAACTGTGTTTCTAATTTAGAAAGCTCTTCGTTTAGTCCTTTTAGTTCCTCACGCTGCGCGTCGGTTAGGTGAGCACCTTTGTGAGTGAAGTCCAAGTAATAACGCTCTAGCAGCCAAGCGTCTTCGTTGTTTAGTTCTAATGAATCCCTGTTCTCATACAGGTGCTTGATTCGACCAAATAGGTCCTGGTTCAAAGCAATCGCGTCGGTGTGAGCTGATAGCTTCGGAGCTAGTTCTTCTTCAATTTCATCTAGGCGATCAGTTGTATCGCTAGAAGACTTGTTGTAAAAAACGTTTAGTACACGCATCAACATCTGCCCACTACGTTCAAGAGCAACGATGGTGTTTTCGAATGTCACTTCATCTTGTTTGATGATTTCATGAACTTCATGAAGCTGCTCGGCACAACCGGCATGGAAGGCGGGCAGGTAGCTCTCATCGTTGATTCTTGAGAAGTCAGGCATCTCATATTCAAGGGTTGAGCGAAGGGCAAATGGGTTTTCATTTTCAAAGGTCATGAGCAAAAGCCTAGCCTTCGAAAAGGGGACCCTTTTCGAATATTTCCGAAAAGTTATTCAATGACTGCTAAAACAACCTCAGTTACCGCCAACTCAACACCTGAAGCAAAGGATAGTTCGGCAATGCGGCCAGCAGCCTTTAGATCAGGGGATAGAAGCTCAAGTCTAGAAATCATTTCCTTAGGTGCAACCAGGTTTGCACTAACCACATCAGCTTTCATAGATGCCTTGGCATCGCTCTTTGCCTTACGAGTACCAAACAGTGCTTGGGACGCGAGGGCTAACAGGTCGATGTTTGAAGCGTCTAAACCATAATTGAGTTCCTCAGGTGCTGGCCATGAGCTTCTGTGGATTGAACCCTTGCCGTTCTGCCACCAAGACCAAACCTCATCTGTTGCAAAAGGTAGGAATGGGGCAAATAGACGAAGCAGGGTTAGCAATGCTTGACGAAGAGCAACTAGAGCAGAAGCCTGTTCATCTGCATTGAAGCCACCCTGTCCGTAAGCGCGCTCCTTGACTAGCTCTAGATAGTCATCGGTAAAGTTCCAGAAGAACTTCTCGGCTAGTTCCAGTGCTTTGGTGTGGTCATAGTTTTCAAAAGCAACAGTTGCATCTCTAACAACTTCAGCAAGGTTTAGTAGCAAGCTCTGGTCAATAGGTTCAGTTACCTTGGCATCATGAGCTGGAGCATCAAAGCTCAGCACAAACTTGGCAGCGTTTAGAACCTTGATGGCCAGTCTTCGACCAATCTTCATCATGCCGGTATCAAATGCAGCATCCGTTCCTAGACGAGCAGAAGCTGCCCAGTAACGAACAGCATCTGAAGAGTGTTCAACTAGAAGATCATTAGGGGTAACTACGTTGCCCTTTGACTTAGACATTTTCTTACGATCTGGATCCAAAATCCAACCGGAAATACCCGCATCAGCCCAAGGCAATACGCCGTGCTCTTGCTGTGATCTAAGAACAGTTGAGAACAACCAGGTTCTAATGATGTCTTGACCCTGAGGACGAAGTGAGTAAGGGAAAACCTTCTCGAACTTCTCCGGGTCATCTAACCAGCCACCACCAAGTTGAGGAGTTAGGGAAGAAGTTGCCCAGGTGTCCATGATGTCAACTTCACCAATGAAGCCGTTAGCAACTCCACGCTGCGATTCTGTGTAACCAGCAGGAACATCGGTAGATGGGTCAATAGGAAGTAGTTCATTAGCTGGGACCAAAACTCTATCGAAGTCAGGTTCACCGTTTGCATCAAGTGCATACCAAACAGGAATTGGAACACCAAAGAAACGTTGTCTTGAGATTAGCCAGTCACCGGTTAGACCATTTACCCAGTTCTCGTATCTAACTCTCATGAAATCAGGGTGGAACTTTAGTTCCTTACCTAATTCAAGAAGTCTTTCTCTAAGCTCAGCATCACGGCCACCGTTACGGATGTACCACTGTCTTGTTGAAACTATCTCCAGTGGACGGTCACCTTTTTCAAAGAACTTGACCGGGTGAGTAATTGGCTTAGGGTCGCCAACCATGTCACCTGATTCTTGAAGTAGTTCAACGATTCGGACCTTAGCTGAAAATGTAGTTTTTCCTGCTAGCTCTGCATATGCAGCTAGTGCCTCAGGAGTACTGATTACATCAGGAGCCGTTTCGAGTAAACGGCCATCCCAACCAATGATTGCTCGGTTAGGGAGATCTAGTTCTCGCCACCAAATAACATCTGTTAGATCTCCGAAGGTGCAGATCATGGCTATACCTGAACCCTTGTCAATTTGAGCTAAACGGTGAGCAAGGACAGGAACTTCAACTCCAAACAAAGGAGTCTTTACAGTCTTACCAAATAGTGGTTGGTATCTCTCATCATCTGGGTGAGCCACCAGTGCCACACAGGCAGGGATAAGTTCAGGACGAGTGGTCTCAATAAAGACTTTTCCATCAGGACCATCAAAACCAATGCGGTGATATGCACCTGGTTGATCTCTGTCTTCTAGCTCTGCTTGAGCAACAGCGGTTCTAAATGTCACATCCCAGAGAGTTGGGGCCATTGACTGGTAAGCCTCACCTCTGGAGAGGTTATTTAGAAATGCTTGTTGAGATACTTTTTGAGCAGCAGGGGAGATAGTTTGATAGGTCTGGTCCCAGTCAACTGATATACCTAGCTGACGCCAGAGAGCTTCGAATTGAAGTTCATCTTCAGCGGTTAGCTTCTCGCAGAGTTCAATGAAGTTCTTTCTTGAGATAGGAATCTGATCAGCTGCCTTAGAAGACTTGTTGTCGCCACCTTCATAAGGAGGGGTGAAGTTGTCAACATAAGGCAATGAAGGATCGCAACGAACTCCAAAGTAGTTCTGCACACGTCTTTCAGTTGGTAGACCATTGTCATCCCAGCCCATTGGGTAATAAACCTCTTTGCCGCGCATACGTTGGAATCGGGCAACAACATCGGTGTGGGTATAGCTAAATACGTGTCCTACGTGCAGGGATCCTGAAACTGTTGGAGGTGGGGTGTCAATTGAGAAGACCTGAGCCTTATCGACATCTCTTCTGAACTTGTAGGTTCCGTCGGTTTCCCAGGCTAAAGCCCATTTCTCCTCTAGGCCTTCAACGCCTACGCGTTCAGGGGTTGAGGCTGGGGCTCTGAAATCAGGGGTTTCGTGGCTTGAGGTCACGTTGTGCTTCTCCAAAAGTTAGTGTTCATTAAGATTAACATTGAGATTAGAACTTATACCCCTAAACCCAGAGAGCAAGCCATGTATCCCAAAAACAATGGAGCTTCTTTTGGCATCAGAGACCAGGTCCCAGCAAGCCCGTCTTTTCCTGCCATTGAAGAGTCAATCCTAGAGTTTTGGGCTAAAGACAAGACTTTTCAGGCTTCTATTGACCAACGCAAGGATGAAAACGCTCCTGAGTTCGTCTTTTATGATGGCCCTCCGTTCGCTAATGGTCTTCCACACTATGGACACCTTCTTACCGGTTATGCCAAAGACACCGTTCCTAGGTTCAAAACCATGCAGGGATTCAGAGTTGAAAGACGATTTGGCTGGGATACCCATGGATTGCCAGCTGAAGTTGAGGCTGAAAGACAACTAAAGATCTCAGGTCGACCTGAGATTGAGAAGTTCGGTATCGATAAGTTCAATGACTACTGCCGGACCTCAGTTCTGAAATACACAAAAGAGTGGGAAACCTATGTAACACGTCAGGCTCGTTGGGTTGACTTTGAGAACGACTATAAGACCTTAGATGCTCCTTACACAGAGAGCGTGCTCTGGGCTTTCAAGGAGCTTCACAAAAAAGGTTTGATCTACGAAGGCTTCAAAGTTCTTGCTTACTGCTGGAGATGTGAAACTCCTCTTTCAAACCATGAGTTACGTATGGATGAAGATGTTTATCAGAACAGACAGGACCAAACAGTTACTGTTACCTTCCCAATTCTTGAAGGTCAAAGATTTGCTGGAGCAAAGGTACTTGCTTGGACAACAACTCCTTGGACACTGCCAACAAACTTTGCACTAGCCGTTGGTCCCGAGATTGAATATGCAGTTATCAATACCGAGTCAGGTAAGTATCTACTAGCAAAATCTCTAATTGGTAATCACCTAAAGGACTTTGGTTTTGAAGATGTCGATTCAGCTACTGCTGCAATTCAAGAAACTGTTCTTGGTAAAGAACTAGCTGGAATCAAATACGAAAGACTATTTGATTACTACGCTGATG
>JBMOFL010000020.1:0-22505 GCA_049314335.1 Rhodoluna sp.
ACTGTTACTGAATTGATTCTCAGCGATGATGTCACCTTGGAAACTTTCCTAATCAATGGTGTTGATGGATTGACCAACGACGCGATTGAGCTTCCTTACGGAACTACCAGAGTGAATGTAAAGGCTCAGACCACCGACCCGACAGCTTCTTACATAGTCACGGGAGATGGAAGAACTACGCCTTTGGTTGAAGGCGATAACGCGCTTGTTCTTACTGTTACAGCTGCAAACGGTGACAGTGAAAGCTACACAATCAACTTGACTGTTTTGCCTCTGAGCACAAACAACAACATTGATCCAGATGCGGGCTTGTTCATCAACGGTGAGCCGGTAGATATCGGTCTGCTAGACAACCCAACTGGTTACGTCAATCTTCCGGTAACTGCAACAAGCTTCTCTCTTCAAGTTAAAGCCGAAAGCCCTACATCTGATGTAATCGCCAATGGTAAGACTCTGCTACCAACTGTTAGTCGTGTCTTTGGTGTTGAAAAGGGTGTCAACGAAATTGACATTAAGGTTATTCCTGAAGCTGGAGCTGCTTCAGCTAGAAACTACAAGTTGAAGGTTTATGTTGGTGGTGCTGACGCAACTCTGAAGACTGTAAAGGTTAACACCACAGCAATCACCATTGGAGTTGATGGTTCTGGTGGTCTACAAACACCTCTAGCCAATGGAACTCTAACCGCAACATTGTTTGTGGAGCCAACTGTTGCTGAGGCTATCGGCCTAGGAAACGGAACGACTCTTGAGTTTGATGGCGGTGAGGCGACAGTCACAAAGGCTACTGCTGCTAATACTTGGAACATCGCAGGCTTGGTAACTGGAGACAACCTGATTAGCATTACCGTTACCCCAGGAGATGCTTCTGCAGAACAGGCTAGCTACTCGATTTTGATCCCTGTGGCGCTCTCACCGGACAAGAGACTAAAGACCTTCACAGTGAACGGCGCTCCTGTAGTTGTTGGTTCAGTAATCGCTCTTCCTAAGGGAACCACATCAGTAGAAATCGATGGTTCAACAGAGAGTGAGGTTGCCACCTACGAAGTTTCCGGTGGAGACTCACTTGCACTTGGACGCAACACTTTGACTATTACTGTTACAGCTGAAGATGGAACTACCCAGGCCTACACTGTTACAGCTATAGCCCCGAAGCAAGTTGACAAGATTGTAATCCCGTTCCCTAAGGTTGGTGTTCTTACAGTTGACAAGAAGACCAACGTAAAGGGTAACGCGGCTCTGACAGCGGCCTTGAAGAAGATTAAGGGAACTGTTGGTGTTGTTCAGATCACAAACAACTTCCTAATCGCTAAGGACAAAGTGACTGCTGGTCCTGCTCGTGCGGCCAACACTAGGAAGTACCTAGCAGCTCTGAAGACTAATGGATTCAAGACTGCAACATACCAGCTCATAGCTGACCCTAACGCCAAGAAGGCAAAGGGTACAACAGTTACGATCTACTCTTACTAACAAACAATTAGTAATAGCCCTTGGTAATCCAAGGGCTATTACTTTTTAACTAGGGATTAGTTGACGTACTTTGCAGAAATCAGAAGGTTGTTAGCTGCACCAGTGGAAACTAGAGACTGGGTTACTTTCGTTGGTGTAATACCTTTGTTCGCGAGACTTGCGATTAGATACTTCACTCGGTTGGCCATTAGCGCTTTTGCCTTGGTTGTAGTTGTTGACTTGGCCTTAGCCATCTTGATCTCGAGGGTGAGGTTTATAGAGGATGCCATCTCATAAACAAAGGTGCCTGTGTTAGTTAGACCTGTGAAGTTTGGCAAGGCAGAGTTTGGGTGGAAGGGAATTGTTGTTTGTTTGGCTCTATCGGAGTAAACATAGATTGGGATTTTGTTTGGGTTGGTGTGCCTCTTGTCAGCTGAGGTAACCATAACCCAGGCACTGTTGAGACCAGCTCTCAATGGTCCCATAGGCTGGATAGCCGCTTTGGCAGATGCTTGGCTAGTCGTAACCTGCAGCGAAGCCGATGTTGTTCCTGAAGGCAAATAGATGGTTTGGCCAGGGTTGTATATGACATTGTTTACTCGAACACTAGCCAGAGTTGTGTCATACGGTTGAACAATAGAGCTCAAGATTCTTTGCTGATCACGTAGTCGCCAGAGCTGATTGTTTTGGTAGGCGTTTGCCGTGTTGATACCTGGGCCAAAAGGGTCGGCAATTATGGCAGACCTGATGGCTACAGAAATGTTTCTGGACATCCCCGGTAGGTCCAGTCCTCTAGCTATTCGCGCTACTTTAGCCATCGACTGTCTGAAGGTCTCTGTGCAAACTTCTGTGTACCAGCACTTGTTAGTCATTACTGAGGGAGAACTACCGTAATCCAGTGAACCACCCCAAGTTTGATCCACACCCCATGGAATCATAAGGACTTTACCGTTATCGTCAAAGTTCACGAAATAGTTGTTGCGATTGAGCACATACCCATCCCAATGTCCGGTGTAATACTCTGTTGCCCAGCCCAAGGTAAGCATCTCCATGTCCGTAATTTTGGACATTTCATCCCACCAGGTCTCACCGTCTAGCTCTTGTAATTCAATAAGATTTGTCAGGTCTGAAACGTTGGTCTCACTGCCGGACTCGATAGCAAAGGTCCATTCCGATCCTCTATAGAAGTCAGGGAAGTATGGAACAGCACCTTTATACAAGTGCTTGCTTGAGATGCCCCAACGTTTCAACATCTGCTTGTTAGGTGTCTCTACATTGAGATGTAGTCCATAGTTGATGCCATTCAAAGAGACATTTGCATAGCCAGTTCGGGGAGCGGGTATGCCTAAATTTCTAAACAAACGGTAGGTCACAGATTCGTTCACGTAACCGGGGTCTTGAACCATGTTATTGAGGGTTATTCTGCTAACCCCAAAAAGTGTTTGTTTTGGGACATAAGCGTCCATTTTGATCTTGAAAGCTGCCTTGCCGTTCACATCACGCCAAGAACCCCAAGCGCCTTTGAGGTGAACTCCAACAACGTATGGACCGTAAACCTTCCCAGCCATGGTGAAACTCATACGCGTTTCACGCCAGTCACCCTCATAGTCCCAGCTAACATTAGGTGACTTGAGCGAATCAAAGTCCGCTTCTGACATCTGCATTGAGAAGTTATTTACCATTAGCGGATTAAACATGACCGCTGCAGCATCGGTGCCTTCTACATATGAAGTTACGGCACTTGCAGGCGTCGAATTCAGCAAACTCCCAGTCATAGCGGCAACAATGATGATTGCTGCTAGTCCTGATTTCCGTTTGTCAAACATTAACCAAGCCTACCTAGTTACTCCTATAGTCTGAAGGTGTCATGAATAAGTTCACCGGAAACCAGAAGCGAAGATCTATCAAGTTGATCGCTTTCTTTGCCGTGACCTCATTCGGGCTAGCTGGAGTTATGCCTGCTTCTGCATCTATATCTGATTGCATAAATACGCCTGCTCTAGACAGTGCACATCAAGTAAGCGACCAAGCCTTAGGTTCTGGAGTTAAGGCGCAGTCCTGGCAATGGGAGCCTGGATCTGATGCCCAAAGAGCCTCACTGTCTCCTCTAGGGGCTAAGGTCTCTGTGGTTACCGGAAACCTTAGATACATCACTTTCGGCGTCTTACATCAGGGGATACCTAGAGCTCAGGATCTTCGAGTTCTCTCCAATTCGAATTCAAAATCTATGGCAAGCCTTAACGGCGATTACTTCGATTCAAGCGGTCCTTGGAATGCCATGATTCAAAACGGGCAGGTCCTCTATTCACCGCCAGATCAATCGGGGGTTGTTGGCTTGACTCGAAAGCCTGTTGTGGAAAGCAAGGGTTATCGAAGCACAGGAACACTAACCATTGGCACAAGAAAGTTCAACATTACTGGAGTGAACCAACTTACCCCAGGACGCACTTCTCTAGTGGTTTACAAATCAAACTTCAGCCGAGAAATCACTCCAAAGGGCCAGACAACTCTGGTTCTTCGAGCAGGCAAGGTTTACAAGGTTTATCCAAAGGGGACAGCAATTACATCCAAGAACGGAACTGTAATTCAGGTAAACGGATACCTGGCACCAATTATTGCCAAAATGAAAGCCAAATCCATTGCGAAACTGGCTTTGCCACCGGTCCCACAGTTCGAGGACAGCATGGCAGCGGATAACGTGAGTGTAGTGGGCAGCTTGTCGAGCAAATCCAATACTTTGAACTTTGATGCCGTCAACTATACGAACCTAAGCACAAGTGGTTCTACTCTTTTTGATGAAAACTTTAAAGACAACACTAGAGCTGGCCGAGCAACTTTAAGAATCGCTCCGGATATCACGGGACAACTGTTTGTCAGGAATGTTTACAGAACGGGAGTCTCACTAAGAGTTGACCCAGGAGGCTATGTTCTTCAAGCAAGTAGTAAGGCTGCTGTAACAACTGCACTCAGGTTCAAGGCTGGCGATGCCATCACATTATCCAGAGCATTTCAAGCCGAAGCCAAGTCTCAGTTTGTCACTGCAGCCGGACGAGGACCGAGGATGGTTCAGGGTGGAAAGTTGATTTGGATCTGTTCACTGCATTCAAATGAACACAGACCTAGATCCGCTATTGGTTGGAACCAAGATGGCCAAGTCTGGTTGATTAGCTCAAGCAGAGGATACGATGCATTTGACTTTGGTTACCGTCAAGGTGGCTCAACTTCAAGCCAGATGGCTTTGTGGCTGATGTCTCTAGGAGCAACTGATGCGGTGTTACTTGATGGTGGCGGATCGACCACCATGCAAATCAATCAACCAGATGTTGGCTGGGAGCGTTTTGATTTACCAAATGAAGCGTGGTGGCGTGAGCTAGCTAATGCTTTCAGCATTGATAGAAAGAACTAGTTCTTTCCTTTAGGTTTCATTATTTTGCCTGAGAGCTTGATCGAGAATCTGCGCGTAAAGAACCTGCTTAGGTTAGCGGTGATTTTGTTTAGCGGGCCATCCACTATTGAAGCAGGAGACTTTTCTTTTTCGAGAGCTTTGAAAGTTGAGTTAATAACATTCTCTGAGGTTCTAATGTATCTGCCTAATGCAGGGGTAGTGCCGTTGGAATCAAAAAATTCGGTTGCTGTAGGTCCTGGGCATACAGCTAATACTTTCACTCCAGTGTTTCTGGTTTCTCCCCAGAGTGCTTCAGTGAATGATAAAACAAATGCTTTGCTTGCGCCGTAGACAGCCATGTATGGAAGTGATTGGAACGCAGCGGTGGAGGCGATGTTAATAACAATTCCCTCGTTACGCTCCACCATGCCTGGAAGGAATGCGTGGGTCAACTCAACCAGAGTGTGAATGTTCACTGTCAACTCGTCCACGATAAAGTCATTTGCTTCGTCAACGAAGTTGATGGTTTGGCCAAAGCCAGCATTGTTGACCAGAATATCTATCGGAGTGCCACGACCTTTAAGTATCTTGGCAAGGGTTGCTCCAGCATCTCTTGTGCTGAGGTCCATCGGGATAACGCTGGCAGCTTGAAGTCCATGTTCTGCTGCAATACGGTCAGCAAGATCACGTAATCTGTCGGCTCTTCGAGCTACAAGAATCACCTTTGCTCCAAGACTGGCTAGCTTCAGCGCATAGGCCTCTCCTAGGCCAGAGCTAGCGCCAGTGATTAGGGCGGTTTTTCCTGTTAAGTCTTTCATCTCCTATATTCTGCCAGTTAGTTGAGCCTATTCAGAACAATCTCAGGGCTAGGCTTAACTCAGAGTTCACCTAAGGAGAAGTACATGCTAGATCGTCAGAGCCACTTTAGAGCGGGCCTACTTTTAGCCCTCAGTTCGGCTGTATTGTTCTGGCCAATCAGCTATTGGCTACCGTTACCCGAGTATCTAGGGGTATTAGGCAGTGAGGAATATGCAGATTACTCATTTGCCCTCAGAAGCATAGTGATCATCTATCTAACCTTCTTTTTGCTCAATATCTTTACCGCCCTACTAGCTGCCACCAAAATCAGCCACACACTAAAGTTTTGGCTCAGTTTGGTACCAGCGGGAATTCTGTTAATTGTTCCCTTTATTCTGGTAATTCCAACAGCCCTCAAGTTCCCTGAGCGAAACTACTTTGAGATTTTTGAGGCGGTATATCGCCTGTTCAGATTCACAACTCCTGGATTGTTAGCTCTTGCCCTGGTCAGCACTTTGATTGCAGTGGGTCTAAACATTCGAGCCGCTCTAATGTTTAGGTCAGCCCCAGAACCAGAGTCCGTTTCCTCTAAGGTGAGCAATAGATATTTTATATATGCAGGTGCAGCACTCTTAGTGTTTGCAGTCATCATTCCGCTAGGTTCTTTTAGCGGTTCGCTCAGATCTCAAGATAGAGCTGCTTGCGACAGGTATGTAGCGCTAGAGATTCCTGCCCTGGATGAAGAGGTTGCAGTGTTTCTGTCTGAAATAAGAGTGATTGGTGAATCGGCAGGCAACCAATCCATGCGGGAGGTGTTCATCAACTTCTCGGATTACTCGAGAGAGTACCTATCTCTGCTAAACAGTGAATCGGAAGATTCAGTTGAGTTTGCTCGGCTAGAAGCTCTCACTACAAAGGCTAAAGATGATGTTGCCGCAGCCTGTTCAGTGTATGCAGTTGACTAGTTTTTAGCCAAAACACCCTAGAAACTACACTTCGAGAAAACGAACATAACTAGACAACCCGCCTAGGCTTGTTCATAGTATTAAGGGACGGATACAGTACTAAGGAATGGTCTCCCATGAGCAAGGTTCTAGGTAAATGCCTAAATTCTTTTCTATCGCTCTCTCTAGCGATTGGATTTAGCCTTGCGGCCAGCCCACTAGCTCAAGCCGAAACCGATGATTGCATTCCTGGCTTTACCCTTGTCGGTGAAGTTTGTGAGAGAACCTATACCTACGCTGATGGAGCTAAAACTTACACAGTACCTAAAGGTCTAGGCGAGATTGAAATCGAAGTGTTTGGTGCTGCCGGAGGTTTTGGTGGACTAGATGGCCCACCGTGTGCAAGATCATATGGTGGAGATGCAGGGTACATCTTTCTTCAATACCCAGACCTTTCAAACAAAACCCTTTATCTTTATCCAGGTGAAAAGGGCACAGAAGGTGCGAGTAATAGAAATTCATCCGGTGGTGGGCTAGAGGGCAGGTCTTCACTAAATGATAATTACAACGGTGGTCGAGGCGGCAATGCAGGCTTTATTGGAACATCCGGCGGTGGCGGTGGCGGTGGCGCAGCTACTGTCTTAGACATTGATAACAACAGATATGTTGCAGCTGGGGCAGGCGGTGGCGGTGGCTGTGCAGGTTCACCACAAGGATCTACACCGGGTAATACCTACGCTAATTACACAGAAAACTCTTCAGGTGGCCAAGGAGCTTCAACTATTGGATCCCCATTTGGTGATGGTGGCGGTGCAGGTGGTGGCGGTGGCGGTGTTCTCGGTGGTGAAGGTGGAATCCTATTCAAAGGTCTCTGGAACGAATCTGGCGGTGGCGGTGGTTCGGCCGGAAAGAACACTCCTGCAGGCGGCAATGTAGCTGTCAGCAAATATCAAGATGCTACAACTTCAGGCAAGATCTTAATCAGGTACTTCCCAATTCTTGGAGCAAAATCTCTTGAGGTACTAGGTAGCAACCCAACCTCTGCAAATGTTATTCAGTACAGACTGGTTTTGAAATCTAAGCGAGCTTTTGGCGTTCAGGATATCCAGTTCAGCGGTTCAGCTTTACAAGCTTTGAAGGTAACAATCACAGGGGATAAACCAGTCCAAGCCCCTTACATCTATTACTTCAATGTCACACCTAGAGACACTAAATCTAAACTCAACGGCACACTTGTGGCAACAGTATTTGACCTCAGCTCTGTTCCAGTGGTCATTGACGCTGCAGGGCCAGAAGCCAGCATTAGCTTGGTCAATTCAACCCTGAACAAACCAACAAAAGTTTTTGATATCCAATTCAATGAAGTTGTTCAAGGATTATCTAGAGATAGTTTCACATCTTCTGGCACAGCCACAGGCTGTGTTGTTGGATCACTCAGCGGGGCGGGTTTAAGGTATCAAGTCACCCTAACCAACTGTTCTGCTGGAAGCTTTGCACTATCGCTTAAGCAGAACAGCGTCTTTGATACTTCTGGTAATGCGGGGCCAAGATTAGCAAACCAATCACCGGTCTACGGAAAAGTTATTGTTACAGATGATGTAGCACCTGAGGCGACCATTGTCATTCAGCCGGGAACCCTTCAAACAAACAGCCACGTTTTTGACGTGAGATTTGACGAGGTTGTCACAGGCCTAACCCCTGAAAGTTTCACCCCGGCTGCCGGCACAGCAAAGCTTTGCGAAGTCGGCTACGTAATTGGTAGTGGAAAATATTTCCAGGTCAGTTTAGATTCCTGCACTGATGGAACCTTTGGCCTTAGGCTACTTTCAGAAACCGCTCAAGATGCTGCTGGTAACAAAGGCCCAGTTGACGATATAGTTTCAGAGCTTTCCGAACAGTCAACAAAAGCAACAACGGTAACTGTAGTTCCTGGCCAAGTACCAGAGTCACTTGAACCAAATCCTGTAGCCAGAATTTTCTCTGATTTAGATTCAGATACTCAAAACGCGATGAAAGAAGTGGGTGTTTACGCACCAACACCAGGTGCGCCAACAGTTACAGTTCTAACGGATCTAACCAACTCAGCTCTTGATGAACAAATACAACTAGCATCAACCCAACAGGTTGAGGTTGGTTCCTCTGTTCGCCTCACCATGAATGTCAGCGCTGAAATTGCAGCTGCCTCCGATGTTGTTGCTTTTATGCAGACCGGTGACCTGTGGCAATTCCTAGGTAGAACTACCTTCACTGAAAACTCAGCTAACTCTGCCGATTTCACCATCGCCAAATTAGGTGACTACAACATCAGACTTGTCATCATCGGCAAAGATGTGGTCACCAATATGTCACTTCCGAAGGTAGCCGGATTCGGTAAAGGCTTAGGCGGCTTTAGTAAAGCAGTAAGCGCTGAAGAGACCCTGCTAAGCCCCCAGCAAGTAGACATAACTCTCACAGGTATTGCTGGCCCTAACGGATTACCTGAAGTTGTGGTTCCGGAAGAACCTGAGGTCCCTATAGAGCCAACCCCTACGGTGCCAGGTGCTCAAACTGATGAGAACGCTCCTAGCCAGCCATATGACCCGCTAGCCAGCCCAGAAGGCATCAAAGCAGTAGCCGAAGCCGTTGGAACAGCAGTGGTTGTTGCTGGTGCTGTGGCAGGTGCTGTTGCTGGAGCCGCAGCTGCTGGCGCTAGCAGTGGTGGTGGCGCCAGCAGTGGTGGCAGTGGCGGAAGCTCCAGATCTGGTGGGTCAGATAGCAGTTCAAGTTCTCAAGATACGGATTTGAGTGACGGTGAAATCTCTACCCTTGACGCTGCGGTAGAAACTTTCACAACAGCCAAGGTTAGTTGGGGAGATAAAATCCCTATCTTCAAACTCAAAGTATTTACCTTCCTAGATTCTTTTACCCATGATCTAACGCTTCGCTTAGCAAGCATCTCCCCAGTTATTTCTAAAGTTGTCAACGACGGGGCATACCTTCGTGCCATCTTCGGTTCGATGTGGTTGGCCCTACCGATTACCGGTGTTGCTTTAGCAACTGTTGCTTTGCTGCAACCTTCCATTGAACTCAGACCGCCAACGTGGGAGCTATTTCTAGCTATTGCTGTTCTTGGTATGTTCGACGCATTCTCTGGCTTGCTGGCTACCTTGGTCTATTCAATAGGAATGATTAGCATCTATGGCATTAGTGATGTATCTGATATCAGATTGATGCTCGGTGTATTACTTCTTGGCTTTGGTCCTGCACTTATTGGTGTTGCCTTCAGAGCAATTAGAAAACAATTTGAAACAAGTTTCGCGTATCTCTGGGATCGTTTAGTTGACCTAGCTGTTCTCACCTTCTTCATTAGCTGGTCAGTCTCCGCTATGGTGGCAACTCTTCCTGCTCTTGCTGGAAGAACACTTGTTGTCGCTAATCACACAGCAGAGTTCTCATTATTCTTAGCTATTGCCATAGCGATTCGTATTCTCTTTGAAGAGCTAGCAGCTAGAGGTTACTCGAAGCGCCTTGACAGCATTAACCCAACTGAGGTTCCTGGTACTTCACAGTTGCAGAAGGTTATCTCAACTGCCATGAGACTGTTCTTATTCATATTTGTCACAGCAGCATTTATGGGTAACGTGTGGCAGGTATGGGTTGGTAGCTTTATCTTCATCTTGCCAAACATCTTGAGCTGGTTCTCTGATCGGTTCCCTAACTCACCATTGCTTTGGAAGTTGATTCCGCAAGGTGTACCTGGGCTTGCGATGACCCTAATGGTTTCTAGCGTTAGCGCGGGAATCATCTCTGGTTGGCTGCAAGGCAACCCAGAGTATCCGCAATACCTATTCATGCTGCTACCTATCCCAGTATTCCTGATCGGACTGCTTGGAATGTTTGGCCGTGAAGGTAAAGACGGGGAAGAGCGACCAATCATGAAGCCTAAGTGGCGTTGGGTTTACCGTATCGGTGGAATCTTGATGCTGCTAGTAACAATGAACTTAGCTGGAGTGCTAGTTATTTAATCTTGTGAGTCTTCACTAGGGCAGCAACTTCTTTTTGCCTAGTGGCGATGAATGCGATTGAGCGAGTCTGCTCCATTTCAATAACCTGCATCATGTCTGATCCTGATTTGTATTGGCTAACCAGAACAGGCTTGATAACAGCAGCTACTGATTTCATTAGCGTGCCAAGTTTAATCTTGGTGGCCATAGCTGAAGTTGCTTTTAGTTCAGTTAGGTAAGCAGTCTTACAAACTGAATAGGCGATGCACTTTGTATAGATGTTGCCTCTAACAGTTTCCTTAGGTAACCAAGGGTGCGTAGCAGTCTTAGCCAGCATTGGAGTTAGGAAAGTATCACCCAGAGTTTTTGTCTGTCTGTTCTCACCAAAAGTTTGGTCAGTTCCCCAAGGAATGAATGTGAACTTGCCTCTTGTGTTACTTCTGATGAAGTAGTTATTTACAAGGGGTCCGGTATATCCATCCCAGTGACCTAGGAAATTTTCAACAGCCATGAACTTTAGAAGTGCAGGCCTATCGGTAACTCCGTCGAGAGCTTTATACCAAGCAGCTGGGTCTTTATAGTTCACAACAGATATCAACTTGGTGAGATCGTTCTTGTTTGGGGTAACCTTCCAGCCATAGTCGGCTAGGAAAGCTCCGTAGATGTTATCGCCATCGTCGTTACCTGGCTTGAAGTCTTTTAGAGCTACACCTTCATAAATGTGTTGGGTGATGTCTCTGAATTTCTTAGCCATGAAGTTTTCATCTGGCTGTTCAACATTGAGGTATAGACCTCGATCAGCACCGTTCACATAAACTCTGGCCCAACCCGTCTTCGATGCTGGCACGCCCATGGCATTGAATAGCGAATAAGCACCGTACTCATGGATTTTGCTGGTGTCTTGAGTTAGCGCATTCAGGGTAAGTCTTTGTAATCCTAGATAGCCAGTTCCTGAGGGTCCTTTAGGGAAGCGAACCTTGAAGCTCGGGGTGCCATTAAGGGGAGAGATAGATGTTGTGCCCTTGAGGCGTATTTCCATGTCCAGATCACCACTGGTCCTGCCATCGACAGACATGTTTATGGAGCCAGGAACATAGTTTTTATAAACTTTTCTGTCGTTGAGTGCTCTGACCGTATCGGCAGGCAGATTTAGGTCAATTCTGAGTATTTTGAGAGGGTTATAGAAGTCTGTTGACTTCAGAGTGCTTGTAGCGTGGGCAGGGGAAACCAGCAGAACAGAGCCTAGAACTAGGGCCGAACTGCCCGCTATAAGCCTTCTAAGGCCTCTGTGGATAACCATGTAGGCTAGTCTATCTTTGTGACTCCAATTGACTATCCCCTGCTGTTTACGACTCTCAGCATAAATCTAGTTTTGTTGTACTTTGTGGCCTACGTCTTCTTCTATAGACGCCACAAGCGCAGAGACGTCTTCGTAGCCATCTGCCTAGTGAACATCACCCTCTATGTACTAGGTGGAGCGCTAGGTACCTTCACCATCTCTATTGGAGTAGGTTTTGCCCTGTTTAGCGTTATCTCCATATTCCGTATGAGATCGACCACCTTGGGCTGGACTGAGATTACCTATCTATTGGTTGCCTTAGCTATGGGCCTAACCCTAGGGCTACCTGCCTATGACGTAGCCGTTCAGAGCCTTTATGCAGGTCTATTAACCCTCGCCGTGTTTGTTGTTGACCACCCGAGAATACTTCCGCAGCGGGTCAACCAGAAGTTCTCACTAACTACTGATTACGTGGAGATTGAACCTAGTGCCTTGAAACAGAAGGTCGAAGAGCAACTGGGACATACTGTTCAGCGAGTTCAAGTTAAGTCCGTAACTACTGCTCCTAATGGAATGAAGCTAGACATCGAGTCCTAATGACTGATAAAGCCCCTAAAGCAAAGTTTGACTACGAACCACACCCGCACATCGCTGATCGTAAAAAGCACAGGGACGTAAACTCCGACTCAATCCTTGCTGAGGTTGGTCCTAAGACTTTGAATCAAAAAATAGGTTATGGAATAACCAAACGGGTTGGCACCATGTGGGCTGCCTACATCTTCTTTGCAATCACCCTGATTAGCTTGCCGGCGGTCATTATGAAAGGTGACCCAGTACTCATCGTGGCTTGGATTGCCCAAACTTTCTTACAGCTGGTCTTACTGCCAATCATTATTGTGGGTCAAAACATTCAGGCAGCTGCAGCTGAGAAGCGAGCAGTGATGACCTATGAGGATGCAGCTGCTGTTTTGGATGAAGCAATCAAAATACAAAAACACTTAGATCACCAAGATGAATCGCTAACTCAACTAATCACTCGATTAGATGATATAGAGACCAAACTAAATAAGAAGTAGTTAGATGCGTCTCGTTATAGCTGACTGCTCAGTTGACTACGCTGGCAGGCTTACCGCTCACTTACCTAAAGCCAGAAGACTGCTAATGCTCAAAGGCGATGGCAGTATCTTGATTCACAGTGAATCAGGATCGTATAAGCCTTTGAACTGGATGAATCCACCATGTAACTATTCTGTGCACGAACCAGAGGAAGAACAACTATCTAATGGAGTCAAAGAGGTTTGGCGAGTAAGCCAAGCAAAGACTGCAGATATCTTGTGGATACAAATCTTTGAAATACACGAAGACATAGATCACGAACTAGGTAAAGACCCAGGTCTAATCAAAGACGGTGTGGAAGCTCATCTGCAAGAACTAATGGCTGCTCACATAGAGATTATTGGTGAAGGAGCAAAACTAGTCCGCAGAGAATACATGACACCTATAGGACCTGTAGATATCTTGGCTAAAGATAGCAAAGGCCAAAGCGTTGCTATTGAAATTAAGCGCAGAGGTGAGATTGATGGTGTTGAGCAACTAACCAGATATCTAGAACTTATGAATAGAGATGCAGCGCTTGCGCCGGTGAGAGGAATATTTGCAGCTCAAGAGATTAAGCCGCAGGCAAGAACTCTTGCTGAAGATAGAGGCATAGAGTGTCTAATTCTTGACTATGAACAACTAAGAGAAGACTCTATAGATCCAGATTCTTTATTCTGGTAAACCAGCAGCTTTAACAAACTCTCTAACTGCAATAACTCTGGCGCTGGTCTTAGAAGAAACATCAATTCCAGCAGCAGCAACAGCTCTGTTAATTAGGTTCTCAACAGCACGCAAAGTGGTGTTACGTTCTTCAGCTATCTGCTGGTTTGAGTAACCTTTGGCAATAAGGCGAAGAACTTCAAACTGAGTCTTAGACACGTTCACTAGGGAGTGCGAAGGCTGAAGGTCATCACGAAATTGAGGTCCAACCTTATCCCGCAAAGCAGCTTCAATAGCTTGGTTCAAAACATCTGGATCAGACAAACGACTCTTCAATAGGTAAGCAGCATTTTTAGGAACAGACTTAACATCAAAGCCTAAAAGCCTAGGCTCTGCCACGTGAGTTAGAAAAACTAGAGCCATGTCTGGATGAAGTTTGTTCATCACAACGCCAATATCCAGTCCGCTAGGACCAGGCCCTAAGTCAATGTCCAGGATGACTACATCGATATCTTCTTCGTCAGTAATCTTTCGGGCTTCGCGAGCGGTTGCAGCAACTAGAACTTTGAAGCCATCGTGTTTTAGTTTGTCGGCAACCAGCGCCCTGATGAATGGCTCGTCTTCAACTATAAGAACAGCTCTTTGATACATCGCACTTGCTCCCGTCTGGCTCCAATTTTATTCTCGCCTACGGCAAAGAATTGATTTCAAAATGTTCTCATTTACGAATGTAAACTTCGGGCAATATAGAGCTATAAAGTTAGGGAATGGAGGAACAGATGAGCCTAAATCAACGCAAAGTATGGCGCGGCTTTGCCAGCGATAACTATGCCGGTGTCCACCCAATCCTGTTCGAATTAATGCAGAACGTTAACGAGGGTCACGAACGTGCCTACGGTGACGACTTTGTCACCAGCGAACTTAGAGCTATTTTCAAAGAACAGTTTGGTCCAGAAGCAGAAGTGTTCCCAGTCTTTAACGGCACCGGAGCAAACGTTATAGCTCTTGCCTCAGCACTCAAGCGCTGGGAGTCCGTCATCTGTGCTGAGACAGCTCACATCAACAGTGATGAAGGTGGAGCTCCAGAGAAGATGGCAGGTATCAAACTCTGGACTGTGCCAACCCCGGATGGAAAACTAACCCCAGAACTTATTAAGCCCCACCTATTTGACATAGGCTCTGTGCACAGATCCCAGATAGGAATCATCAGCATCACCCAGACCACAGAAATGGGAACCCTTTACTCAATCCCAGAAATCAAAGCCTTAGCCATATTTGCCCACGAGAACAATCTGTTACTGCACATGGACGGTGCAAGGCTCTCCAATGCAGCAGCAGCGCTGAATGCAACCTTCAAAGAGTTCACAACCGATGCTGGCGTTGATCTAGTAAGTTTCGGTGGAACCAAGATTGGAGCTTTAGCTGCTGAAGCGGTAGTTGTGCTCAACTCAAAGACGCTAGCTCAGAGCATCCCATACCTGAGAAAGACATCCATGCAGTTGCCGAGCAAGATGAGATTTGTCAGCGTGCAACTAATTGGTTTACTACAAGATGACTTAGCGATCAAAAGTGCTAGACATGCCAACGCAATGGCTCAAGCGCTCGATGCAGGAGTTAGGGAACTAGCCTCTAAATCAGGTGGCAGAGTTAGTGTGCCCAACCCAACTCAAGCAAACGCTGTATTCCCAATCATCCCGATGGAACTGATTGAAGAGATTCAGAAGGAATACTGGTTCTATGTCTGGGATTACAACATCGGACAAGTCCGCTGGATGTGTGCCTGGGACACCCAGCAGGAGGATGTTGATGGTTTACTCAAGGCTTTAGCTAAAGCTCTTGGGGTTTAGACTAGTAAGCATGCAACCAAACAAAATCGCGATTACCGCTGCCCCCATTGCCCCAGTTCTAGCTGAACGCTGGAGCCCTAGATCTTTCAACCGTGACTACCTGTTAACTCAGGACGAAGCACTCTCAATCCTTGAGGCTGGACGCTGGGCACCTTCATCTAACAACCTTCAGCCATGGCGCTTTGCTTTTGTTGGCCGCAATGATGAGCTACACAAAGAGCTATGTGAAAAAGGCCTTACAGGTTTCAACCAGTCATGGGCTCCTGATGCATCTGCACTAATTGTTGTTGCAGTTCAGAAAACTCTGCCTGATGGCAAAGAGCTAACTGGACGCAAATATGATGCAGGCCTTGCTGCAGCACTAATGGTTGTGCAGGCTCAAGAACTAGGTTTACACACTCACCAGATCGGTGGCTTCGTCCATGACGAGATCCACTCGCTGCTAAAGCTTGATGACAACCAGGAAGTCCTAGTGGTCATAGCAGTTGGCAAGATAGCACCTGCTGAACAACTAGAAGGTCCTGCCTACGAGCGTGAAGTAGCACCAAGAGTTCGTCTGACCCTAGACGAAGTTATGTTGTACGGTAAGCCGTAATTGCCAGTTCAATTCCACACAGCACTTAGCGATCAAATCGCAGGTTGGTTTCCATCTTTGGGTGCCACCCTGTTCTACCTTGTGGTTTGGGGTTTAGTCTTTGCAGGCACCGGATTACTAATTGGTGCATTCATACCTTTCATTACAGGTGACTCTCTAGTATTCGCAGCAGGTCTTATTGCAGCAGCTCACGCCAGTGAAGTAAACATCGTCGTCATGGCAACAGGTGTAGGTATTGCCGCTTGGTTAGGCGATCAAGTTGGCTTCACTTTGGGTAGACACTATGGAAGACCTTACCTAGATAAAAGAAAAGGTAAGTGGATCAGAACTGGAATTGAAAAGAGCGAAGCTCTATTCAATGCCTGGGGTTGGTGGGCTGTAGTGATAGCTCGATTCATGCCATGGGCCAGAGTGTTCGTGCCAGTGGTTGCAGGTATTGCCAAGATGAACTACTACAAGTTCTTTAGCGCTAACATTGTCGGCGCTTTAGCCTGGGGAACAGGGCTTACTCTGGCTGGTTACTACTCAGCAACCATTCCTGCTGTAAAGAATGCTTCATATCTAATTGCTGGAATATTCATCACAGCAAGCTTGATTGCTGGAATACGTATTTGGTTACTAAACCGGAGAACCAGCTAAACCAAATTGAGCAAACTCAGGGGATTTCTCTCTGGCAATAAAGTCAAGTTCTTGAGCGGCCCACGAATCAAAGTACTGATCAAAGATGTGACCGTCACGCTCTAACCAACGTTGCTTTCTAATATCAACTGACACATCTAACCAGACAGTCAAATGAGCTACCGTATGGGTGTATCTGTTCAGAGAACCGCAACCCTCAATAATCAAAGGTGTTCCCCCGGAGAACTCCCGCCAGCGTTCACGAGCCGATATCTCCCAGTTGTATTCCTGCCAAGAGGAAGTGCCAGTAGCCAACAAAGGTCCTAGAACAACCCTTTGCAAATAGTCGGCTCCTTGAGCCAAACCATTCCAACCTTCGTAGAGATCATCCATGTGAATAACCCTTGGCATTGATTCACCAGAACGAAATATTTCATTCTGCAAATCAAGTGCAAGAGTGGATTTGCCTGAACCAGCTCGACCATCAATCACAATGATTGGCATTGCAATTCCGCGATCAATTAACTGGAAAGTCTCATCGGTGAGACGAGACACTAGCTCGTCATAGGGAAGAGATTCAGGCATGTTGCAAGCCTACTTTTAGATTCCTTCAATCAGAACATCTGGGTGCTTGTCGAAGCGGTAGCCACCACCACGAATAGTTCTAACGATATCTTCATTACCGACAAGGCCGGCACGTAATCTTCTAACGTGCACGTCGATGGTCCTACCGTTGACTTCTGAGCCACCTGCGCAATCCCAAAGAGTGTTTATTAATTCATCTCTGGAAATTGTGATTCCTTGGTGTTGAACTAAGTACTCCAACAAGCAGAATTCTTTGCCAGTTAGTTCAGCCTTCACACCATCAATAAAAACTTTTCTACGCTGAAGATCAATAACTACTCCCTTAGCAGCGTTTTCTGAATTTTTCTCCTGTAAACGCTCCAGAGCTCTAGGGTCAGATAAAGCGGCTCTAACAACATCAACGTGTCTGCCACCAGATCCTGCTTTAGCCAGTGCAACAGAGGCAAAAGTCTCTGCTGATAGGCCAGGAGCCAGCTCTTCTAAAGTGTTTCTAAGGGCAGCAACGATAGCGCTTAGCGATGTTCCATTAGCTGCTGCTGTTGCCTCATCAATGCCTACGTATAGTGCAAAGCCACGGGCTTCTGTCTCTGTTTGGGTTGTTCTTACAAATGGGTTTAGTGCGATTGTCATTTTCTTAATCCTTTGGGTTGTGTATGCGGGAAGGGTATGCCTAATTAGGACTTTTGCTGGGGTGTTGGTGTCGTAACTCGTTTGGAAGCGGGCTTAGCCGGCTGTGAGAGTTAGCGACACATTCGCATACACATAACAACGCTCATCATGACAGGGCGAACGAAGGTCGCCTCCGACATGGTGTTTGAAATAGCGGTGTTAGTCATGACATAAACTTTAGGTCTAAATGCAACTTTCGTCAAGTTGCGAAACACCTAGGCGGACAACTTGAGGAAACCCCTCGCTCTCATAGCTCTAGTGAGCTACCTGATCGTTTTGATCACAACATCACTCTGGCCTAAGCCAGTCGATGGTGAAGGGCTCCTAGCAACCATTACCCGAGAAGTACTGAGATTTACCAGCTCTTACGACTCATTGAAATGGATTCAATACAACCAGCTTGAAGCCATAGCCAATGTGCTGCTGTATGTGCCACTAGGAATCTTCCTAGTCATGTTCTGGCCTAAAGCAAAGATTTGGCTACTAGCCCTTATCCCAGCACTCATATCTTTGTTAGTGGAGGGCTCACAGCGACTGTTCTTGCCTGATCGTTATGCAACGCTAAACGATGTGCTTTCTAACGCTCTAGGGGGAGTGCTTGGAATAGTTATCGCAGCGAGCATTCGCCGGATGATGAAGAGCTCAAAGTAGGGGCATTTAGCATTACCGGTCCGGTAAGAATCTGCTTGCTAGGAACCTTCTCTAAGTTGTCATCATTGATTGGCTCAACAAGCTCAAGCACAATCTTCTTCGTTGTGCCAGGTAGCATCTGAAGGTCAAAGATCCACAGTGGCCTGTTTCGGTCAATACCGTTTATAGCAAAATCTTCAACACCATCAACGCTAATTGATTCAGCTTCTGAACCAACAGGACCATAGATGGTTACCAAATTGCGGTTAGAACCCTTAGGTCTAGCTTCACCAAAACTGTCATCAAGTCTCATGTCCACATAAGCAGGTAAACCCTTAGGGGAGCTGTTGGTGATCTCAACTGTGACACGGCTCTTACGACCCTGGTAACCAGTAAAGGTATCCACGTTACAGATACCCAAGAGGTAATCTGCCTTCAGAGTCGTATAGGCATCTAGCTTGTTACCACCAGCATTGTTAACCGTCACATCGACCTTAGGACCAAAAGCTGTGCTTACTTCTCCTGCAACCTGATATTTACTAAAGATCTGCTGAGTTGACTTGTCTCTTGACCAGGCCATAACCCTGTCGCCAGTGTTGTCGTTAGCAGCAGCTGCAAACAAAGCAGCACCGCTGATTTTGCCAGCGAGTAGACGATTGAACATCTCAGCAGCTAGTTCACCCACCACAGCATCTTTAACTTGAACGTTAGTGAACTTGGCATAGATGTCTTTAGCAAAGAAATCAACAGCGTTATCTTTATCTACTGTTACTCCACGAATGTCGATGGCACCAACAGCACCAGAGAGTTGGCTAACCACACCTTGGCCAATGAATAGAACTCCATCAACTTTCTTGCCGGCTACTTTTTGCCAGCCATCAGCTAGCAGCTCTGCTGCATATGGGGCGTGAGCAGAGGCATTGATGTCTCTCCAGTCACCAAGATCAACACCCCAAAGGTCTCTAAGTTCTTCAGGAAAGTTTCTGTAATCGATTCGACCCAGTTTCAAAAGAACTTTGTCTGAACCGTATTCCTCTAACTTCAACTTGCCGTTGTTAGAAGTAATAACCGCATATGCACCAGTAATTCCTCCGGTGCCACGAAGTTCAGCTAGGTTCTGAATTGAAACGAACCAACGCTTACTTCCAGGTTGTTCTAGAACTGTTGTTCCAACTTGAACTAGAGGTGTAAGCCTTGCACTGGCAGTAGCAAATGTAGACACAGCTGCTTTTGCAGAAGCAATTCTTTCATCCAAACCAAAGTGCAGTTGAGACTCATCGATTTTGCCTAAGTCTGTGTTTAGTTTCTGCACAGCCTGATCCAGCTCACCCATACCATCACGAAGTGAGGTAACAAGTGCACTGTCAGTAAGTAGTTCTTTGCCGATACCAGATGTAACAAGCTGGTTAGCAACCAAGGTAACTTGTTCAGCTGCCAATAGCACCATGCGACCATCTTTGGAAACAACAGATGCAGCTCTAATGTCACTGCCAATAAATGGTGCGTTAGCAAATAACTGAACTAGCGGATCTTGAGCAGAAGAGTCTGCCATCTCGATAGCGTCAGCCGCTTTGCCAAGTGCCTGGCTTATTGCACCGAGATCTTTATTTGCTGCAGCAGCTCGAAGGTTGTCAACTTCTCCCATAGTTGATTGGAGAGAGACGACCATTAATACAACGCGGATAATCGCATAAATGATACATAAAACTAATGCCACCACTCCAAGAGCGATGGCATTTCGTTTGTTTCGTGAGAGCGGCAAACTACTATCTAAGTTTTAGAACGGCAGTTGACTTGCTTCTCGCAGCAAATGTTGAGTCGTTTTCGAAAGAGACAACAGCTGTGAAGTCTCCTGCTGAGTAAACGGTTCCAGAGAAGCTACCGTTGAATACACCAGAACCGTTAGTGTTCAATGTCAATGTCTTCACTTCCGAACCGTTACGTCTCAATGAGATAGAGACTTGCTTGTTCGCAACAGCAATTGATCCTGACTTCACTGTTCCAGAAACTGAAACGGTTGGGCCGCTTGCAACATAACCTTTGTTAGTTGAAAGCTTTGCAACAATGCTGGCAAGTTTTCCAACAGTGATTGCACGAGAAAGAGATACAGCAGATGCTCCAGAGCATTCTGCAGAAATTGTGTTGGTCTTAAGAGTGTAAACACCAGCAGTTGAAGGAGTTGTGATTGTCATCACTGAAGTCTTACCACTGCTCTTAACAGTTGATGATGCGGTGTCTCCACCGGATACACCATTCCAACTTAGTGAAACGTTGCAGCTTCTCTTTACTCGAGCAACTACAACTGAAACGCTGTCACCTGGGGTTAGGCGACTCACTGATGAAAGGCTTAGCGTTGGTGCTTGACCAGCAGGGTATGCCAGAGCCGGTCCAACAGATCCAACTGCCAAAGCTGCTACAGCAGAGATAGCTAAAATAGACTTCTTCATAATTTCCTTTGTGTTCCTAGACCTTTCTAGAGTTTATAGCACAAATCTGCTCAGGAACAGACACTTTTCTAACTGTTAATCCTGACATTTCAAGTCTATTCGGATATTCGAACATTGCCCATTAGACTGGGGATTTAACGGCAAAATCGTATAGTTTTGAAGCATACAAACAGGCAGGGAACGTCCTTTGAGACTCAATGAATACTTTTTAGTGGTGCGAAAGCGCATAGTTTTAGTGGCATCTATCTTCCTAGTGTCCCTTGTAGCAGCTTTCAGCGTAACTGCCCTAACTACCCCTACCTACGAATCAACCACTCGTCTTTTCGTCTCTACCAGTGGAAACGAGTCAGCAGCTGACCTTCTGACCGGTAACTCGTTTACCCAGCAAAGAGTGAAGTCATACGCAGATATTGTGACCTCCCCTGCAGTGTTGGATTCCGTAGTTGCTGAACTAAATCTCCAAGACATCGCAGACAAGCTGCCAGGCAGCATCACCGCAACAGTGCCACTAAACACCATCATTCTTGAGATCACAGTTACTGACCCATCTCCTTACAGAGCAGCCAACATCGCTAACGCTGTTGCTAACTCTTTGGAGCAAGTAGTAACCAACTTGGAAACCGTTGACCCAACACTGGCATCCCCAGTGAAGCTAAGCGTTGTTCAACCAGGACAGGCAGCTAAAGCACCTGCTGCTCCTAGACCTTTACTTAACCTCGCTCTTGGAGCACTAATTGGTTTAGCGCTAGGTTTCGGAGCAGCACTACTTAGAGAGTCGCTAGATCTAAGAATTAGAAGTGTTGAAGATGTCCCAGATAAAGACGGTGTGATTAACGTTCTAGGTGGAATCGTTTTCGACCCTAACATGGACTCAAACCCACTTATCGTCCACACCAGCCCTAAGAGCACAAGAGCTGAAGCCTTTAGACAGCTAAGAACCAATATTCAATTCATTGAAGCAGCAGAAGTAAAGAAGTCAATTGTTGTTACCTCTTCTGTTCCTTCTGAAGGAAAGTCTTCAACAATTGCCAACCTAGCTATCGCTATGGCAGACACCGGAGCAAAAGTTCTCCTAGTTGACTGTGATTTCCGTAAACCTAAGATGCACAAATACTTCACCATTGAAGGTGCTGTAGGTCTAACTAACCTTCTTGTAGGTCAAGTAGAACAAGCCGATGTTGTTCAACGCTGGGGTAGAAAACACCTAGACCTGCTTCCAGCAGGTCAGATTCCACCTAACCCATCAGAACTTCTAGGTAGCGAGGCCATGAAGAAGTTCCTAGCCAAAGCTGAAGAAGATTACGACGTAATCCTGATTGACTCAGCACCATTACTTCCAGTAACCGATGCTGCAATTCTTTCCAAGCTAACCGGTGGTGTTGCAGTAGTTGTTGCTGTTGGTAAAACAACTAAGCCTCAACTATCAGCAGCTTTAGGCCACGTAGAAAATGTTGGTGGACGCGTTCTAGGTTTCATCATGAACAAGATCCCAACCAAGGGTGTTGACGCTTACCGTTACCG
>JBMOFL010000021.1:0-21127 GCA_049314335.1 Rhodoluna sp.
GTGTCAGCCGCAAGTTCTAGCTTCATTAGCTTTGAAGCTCTAGCCAACACTTCTGCAAGCTCAGATTCGTCATAAAAGTCCAAGTTTGCTGTAAACCCAAAGCGGTCCCTGAGTGGATTAGGTAACAAACCACTCCTTGTTGTTGCCCCAACCAAAGTGAACGGGTCAAGATCAAGCGAGATGCTTGTAGCTCCTGCTCCTTTTCCAACCATTACATCAACACGAAAGTCCTCCATAGCCAGGTAAAGCATCTCCTCAGCAGATCTGGACATCCGGTGGATCTCGTCAATGAACAGCACCTCCCCTGCCGATAGTGACGAAAGTATGGCAGCCATGTCTCCCGCGTGTTGAATAGCAGGGCCAGATGTCATTCTCAGGGGTCGTGCTGATTCATGGGCCACAATCATCGCAAGGGTGGTCTTACCGAGACCTGGCGGGCCAGCAAGCAGAATGTGGTCGGGAGTTCTCTGTTGGATGCCCGCAGCATCTATGAGTAACTGAATTTGTCCACGAACCTTGTGTTGACCTACGAACTCGCTTAGTGATTGCGGTCGGATGGCCGATTCGAAGACTAAATCGGACGGATCAGCTGCGGGACCTAATAGCTCTTCACTCATTTGCTATTTACGACCAGTCGAAAGGTTTGCCAACGCGTTTTTGAGCAAATCTGATTCGCTCAAATTCGATTGAGTTTTCAGCACTGATTCAACAGCTGACTTGGCTAACTTCTCCTGGTATCCCAGTCCAACTAACGCTGAAACGACACTCTGCTGGCTTGAGGTGACAGAGTTGCTAGGAGCATCTGAGGTGACAAGTTTTCCAGTCAAGGTAAGCACAATGAGTTTCGCCGTCTTAGGCCCAACACCGGATACGGACTTGAACATAGTGTCGTCAGCAGTTAGCACTGCTTCTGATACACCACTGACTCCTAGGTGCGCCAGAACTGACATGGCTGATTTTGGACCAACTCCGGTTACTGTGCACAACATGTTGAAAGTGTCGAGTTCTTCTTCCTCGAGAAATCCGAACAGTAACTGAGCATCCTCACGAATGATGTGAGCGATGTGAAGCGAAAATTCTGACTGCGTAAATGATGCTTGATAAACATCAGGAGTGACATTAACTAGGTAGCCAACACCCGATACATTGAGAACGAGTTGGCCGGCTTTGCGGCGCAGAACTGTCCCAGCTAGATGTGCAATCACGTTACAAGAATAACTGCGCTACTTCGTTTTCTTGGCTGATGCGATGGCGGTGCGCCACTTCTCTTGAGCCTTTGTTTCAGTTGATATCTGCGTCGGTCTCTCCTTGCCTCCTCGCCAAGCAAGGGTAACCGCTATAGCGAGGGCGTCTGCTGCATCGGCAGGTTTAGGGATTTCCTTTAACTTAAGTATTTGCATGACCATGTTGCTGACCTGCTTCTTGTTAGCTCTGCCACTTCCAGTTACGGCCGCTTTGACCTCTGTAGGCGTGTAAAAGGTTACTGGGATGTTACGTTGATGAGCTAGATAGACGATCACTCCGGAGATTTGAGCAACACCCATTACTGAATGCAGGTTTTGCTGAGCAAACAGCCTTTCAACAGCTATCTGTTCTGGCCTTACTCGGTCCAGTAGGTTTGCAATATCATCACCGATGTTCGCGATTCGCAAACCAAGCTCCGTGTCTTTGTCGGACTGAAAGACCCCTACCTCGACGAAATCCACTTGTCTTGACGAGCCTTTTGTCACAATGCCGAAGCCGCAACGAGTGAGCCCTGGGTCGAACCCAATCACTTTGCTAAACGATTTACTCGCCATCTAGCGCTGCGGCTACTTCTGAGCTCATGTCAAAGTTCGAATACACGTTCTGAACTTCATCTGAGTCTTCCAAGGCATCAATCAGAGCGATCACCTTACGAGCGGTATCGACATCAACCTGAACTGGCATAGATGAAATGAATTCAACATCAGCACTTTCGTAGTCAATGCCTGAGTTCTGAAGCGCGGTTCTAACGTCAACCATCTTCGATGGGTCTGTTGTAATTAACAGTTGATACCCTCTGTCTTGAACATCTTCCACACCTACCTCGAGAACAGCTTCCAGCACTGAATCCTCAGTGGTGGTCGCGTTCTTCTCAACAACAATTACACCCTTGCGACTGAACTGATAGGACACTGATCCAGGATCTGCCATTGTTCCACCGTTGCGCGTAACTGCGAGACGAACTTCAGCCGCTGCTCTGTTCTTGTTGTCGGTAAGACATTCAATCAACATGGCTACTCCGTTAGGCCCGTAGCCTTCATACATGATGGTTTGATATTCGACTGCAGAGCCATCTAGGCCAGCGCCTCTTTTTACAGCAGACTCAATGTTGTCTTTAGGTAGCGAAGACTTGCGTCCCTTTTGGATTGCATCGTAAAGAGTCGGATTACCATCAACATCAGCACCACCTGTGCGAGCCGCGACTTCAATGTTCTTGATTAGTTTTGCAAAGAGCTTTGCTCGACGGCTGTCGATGATGGCTTTCTTATGCTTGGTGGTAGCCCATTTGGAATGGCCTGACATGTCGCTCCTAGAGGTTTAGTTCGTTCTAAGTCTAGTTATTTGCGGAAAAGTTTGTCTCTCTACACATGACGGCGAAGTACCTATGTATAGAGGTTTCACCGGTTACCTCAGGATGAAAACTTATGCCCAGTGCATTCTTCTGTCTCACCCCAACAATTCGACCATCGTTCAGAGAAGAAACAACTGTGACAGCAGGACCTACCTCTGACACTATGGGTGCTCTGATGAAAGCGGCGTGAATCTTGTGATCAACGCCTTGAAACTCGATGTCTGCTTCGAATGAATCTAGCTGCGAACCAAAAGCATTCCTTTGGACTGTAACGTCGAGTCCCCCGAAGGTCTCTTGGCCTGCTACACCATCCTGCAGTCGATTCGCCAAGAGGATTAGCCCAGCACATGTTCCAAAAACTGGTAAGCCATCCTTGATTAATTTCATTATGGGTTCTCGTAGGCCAAAGACTTTGCTCAGCTTGTCAATCACAGTACTTTCGCCACCTGGTATAACCAAGCCACTGATGCCGATTAGATCTTCAGGCTTACGAATTCGAACAGTTGGCTCCCCCAATTGCTCAAATGTCTGAAGATGCTCTCTGAAATCGCCTTGCAGACAGAGAACTCCAATTGGGTTCAAGAACTACCAGCCTCTATCAGCCAAACGATGTGGCGCAGGCAAGTCAGACACGTTGATGCCGACCATAGCTTCGCCAAGACCTCGGCTTACGTTCGCTAAAACATCTGGATCGCCGTATGAAGTTGTTGCCTTAACGATCGCTGCGGCACGTGCGGCAGGGTTTCCTGACTTAAAGATTCCAGAGCCAACAAAGACGCCGTCAGCGCCCATTTGCATCATGAGTGCAGCGTCAGCTGGTGTGGCAATTCCACCAGCGGTGAAGAGAACCAGAGGAAGCTTTCCTGTTCGAGCTACTTCTCTAACTAGCTCAATTGGTGCTTGCAATTCCTTAGCGGCAACATAGAGCTCATCTTCAGACTTAGCCGAGAGTGCTCTAACCTCACCGAGAATTGTTCTAATGTGTTTCATGGCTTCGCTTACGTCACCAGTTCCGGCTTCACCTTTAGAGCGCAGCATGGCAGCTCCTTCAGTTACTCTGCGAAGGGCTTCACCTAGGTTTGTTGCTCCACAAACAAAAGGAACGTCGAACTTCCACTTGTCAATGTGGTGAACATAATCTGCTGGTGACAAAACTTCTGACTCGTCGATGTAGTCAACTTTGAGCGACTGCAGAATCTGTGCTTCGACGAAGTGTCCGATACGAGCCTTAGCCATAACCGGAATAGAGACTGCTGAGATGATCTGATCAATCAAGTCAGGGTCGCTCATTCTGGCAACTCCACCCTGTGCGCGAATGTCCGCTGGAACTCTCTCAAGCGCCATAACGGCTACAGCGCCCGCATCTTCGGCAATCTTGGCTTGGTCAGCAGTAACCACGTCCATGATTACGCCGCCTTTAAGCATTTCAGCAAGTCCGCGCTTTACTAAAGGTGTTGATTGCTTGTCATTTGATTTGTCAGTCATCTGGCTATTCTAAACGAACCATCAGATAGGGCAAGCAGTATTAAGAAAGATTGCGCCACGCGCCAGCGATTTCGATGCGAATGTCTCCAAGTAACTTAGGCAAGGACTTTGTTTGAGCGATTATCGGGAAGAAGTTCGAATCATTGCGCCACCTCGGAACGATGTGCTGGTGAAGATGTCCAGCTATGCCGGCCCCAGCTACCTCCCCCTGGTTCATTCCGATGTTGAAGCCGTGAGCGCCGCCAATAGCTTTGAGAACCTGCATGGCTTTTTGAGTTAGTGCCCCATACTCGAGGATCTCAGCTTCATTGGCATCAGTGTAGTTAGGTATGTGTCTATAAGGAACTACCAGGAGGTGACCTGAGTTGTATGGATAAAGATTGAGCAATACGTAACAGGTTTGTCCACGATGAACGATTAGACCCTGCTCATCTGTGAGTTCAGGAGCAATACAAAAAGGACATTCATCATCGCTAGGTTGGGTCCCATTCTGAATGTAAACAAGTCTGTGAGGTGTCCAGAGCCTCTGAAATGGATCCGCTACACCTTGCAGAGCAGCAGCATCCTCTGCTCCAGTCAAGTTCTCTTCCATTAGACCTGAACTTTTTGAGCGATGTCGCCAAGGATTCGGGCTATAGCTTCGTCTCTTGGTATCCCATTGATCTGAGTTCCATCTCTGAACCTGAATGAGACAGCTCCTTGATTCTGATCCTCTGCGCCAGCTATGAGCATGTACGGAACCTTTGCCAAAGTGTGGTTTCTAATCTTCTTTTGCATTCGCTCATCGCTGTCATCAATCTGAATTCTTACCCCAGCAGCTCGGAGCTCAGTTGCTATGCCGTGCAGGTAAGGAGAGAACTCATCCGCTACTGGTACACCGACAACCTGAACAGGTGCAAGCCATGGTGGGAAATGTCCTGCGTAGTGCTCGGTTAGCACTCCGAAGAATCTTTCGATCGAGCCAAACAGTGCGCGGTGAATCATTACTGGCCGCTTCTTGGAGCCGTCGGGAGCGGTGTACTCAAGATCGAAACGTTCAGGCAGATTGAAGTCCAGTTGAATTGTTGACATTTGCCACGTTCTACCGATGGCATCTTTGGCCTGAACTGAAATTTTTGGGCCGTAGAAAGCGGCGCCGCCTGGGTCAGGAACTAGTTGCAAACCTGAATTGGTTGCAACTCTTTGTAGTGTCTCAGTTGCCTCAACCCAAATGTCATTATCACCAACGAACTTCGGGTTACCTTCTTCTTTAGTGGAGAGTTCAAGGTAGAAATCAGTTAGTCCATAGTCCCGAAGAAGTTCAAGCACGAAGTTGAGAACGTTAGTTAGTTCAACTTCAATACTTTCTCTTGCTACGTAAAGGTGCGCATCGTCCTGGGTAAATCCTCGCGCTCTAGTGATTCCGTTCAAGACACCTGACTTCTCATAACGATAGACAGTTCCAAACTCGAACATTCTGAGAGGCAGGTCTCTATATGAACGTGCTTGAGATTTGTAGATCAGACAGTGGAAAGGACAGTTCATAGGTTTCAGGTAGTAATCCTGGGCTTGCCTCTTTACGTTACCTTCGTCATCGAGCTCTTCATCGAGTTTCAATGGCGGGAACATGCCCTCTGCATACCATTCGAGGTGGCCTGAAGTTTCAAACAGGTTTGCCTTAGTTACGTGCGGGCTATAAACAAACTCATAGCCGCTCTCTTCATGGAGCTTTCTTGAGTAATCTTCCATTACTTTGCGAATGATTCCTCCGCGCGGATGGAACACAGCTAAACCAGAACCAATTTCTTCTGGGAAAGAAAACAGATCGAGTTCAGCGCCTAGTCGTCTGTGGTCTCGCTTAGCTGCTTCTTCGAGTTGCAACTGATGTGCCTTAAGTTCTTCTTTGGTAGGCCAAGCAGTTCCATAAATTCTCTGCAGTTGCTTGTTTGCCTCGTTACTTCTCCAGTAAGCGGCTGCGACTCGCGTTAAGGCGAAACCATTGCCAATCATCCGAGTGTTTGGAAGATGCGGACCGCGGCAAAGATCTTTCCAAACCACAACACCCTCTTTAGCATCGAAGTTGTCGTAAATTGTGAGTTCACCAACACCGACCTCAACAGAAGCTTCGCCCACATCAGTGCTACCAGACTTGAGGCCGATTAGTTCCAGCTTGTATGGCTCATTCGAGAGTTCTTTGGTCGCTTCTGTCTCAGAACTTACTCGACGGACAAATCTTTGCCCACTGCGAATAATCCTTTCCATCTCTTTCTCAAGTGCCTTAAGATCTTCCGGTGTGAATGGCTGATCAACATCAAAGTCGTAGTAGAAGCCATCCTTGATTGGAGGGCCAATGCCTAGCTTGGCTTCAGGATTGATTGTTTGAACTGCTTGAGCTAGTACGTGAGCGGCCGAATGCCGCAGAATGTTTAGACCATCTGCGCTTTCTAAGGCAACGCCTTCAACGACATCGCCATTGATCACAGAGTAGGCAAGATCTTTCAGTTCACCATTTACTCTCAGAGCCACGATGTTCTTCTCAGAGAAAAGGGTGAAACCTGTCGAGTCTGCAGGCACCTGAGCTGGCTTGCCGTCAATCTGAATCGACATGAGTTCGAGGCTGTTCAAAATTGGCTCCGTAGGGCGTCGTTGAATAAATCTAAGTGGGTCAAGTCTATTCCAGACAAGTTAGGCGAGCCTTGCTAGCAAATACCGCAAAAGTAGTGTTTTGTAGTGAATGTGCACAAACCTAACGATCCAGCAACCGATTCCGCTCTAGCATCAACTGAATTCAGACGCAGTGAAATGGCCGCAAAACTCAATTGGCTTAGAGCCGGGGTTCTCGGGGCGAATGATGGAATCATGTCTACCTCAGGTTTGATTCTTGGGGTAGCAGCCGCACCTGGTGTCTCCTCCACCACCATCGTCGTGGCTGGCGTAGCCGCTGTCGTGGCTGGCTCGATATCAATGGCTGGCGGTGAATACACTTCTGTAAGCGCTCAGAAGGACAGTGAGAAGGCCGCTCTTATTGTCGAGCGAAAAGAACTAGCCGATGATCCTGATGGAGAGCTTCGGGAGCTTGCGTGGTTCTACGAGCAAAAAGGTATCTCTCCTGCCCTTGCCATAAGAGTAGCCGAAGAGCTAACAGCTAAAGACGCTTTGAAGGCGCACGCGGAAGCAGAACTTGGCATTGACTCCGATCATCACGTAAGTCCTACTCAAGCTGCACTCTCCTCGTTCGTGGCATTCGCAATCGGCGGTGCACTACCACTTTTGGCAGTTGCTGGTCCTTGGGTTGATTTGAGAATCCAGGCCACAGTCGCGTCAGTTGTAGTTGCACTGGTCCTGACCGGTTACGTCGGAGCAAAAATTGGTGGAGCAAAACCTCTTGCAGGTATCGTGCGCAATCTATTTGTAAGCCTTCTAACCATGGGCGTAACCTATGTCATCGGACACCTGGTCGGCACCAACCTCGCTGGTTAGCGAGAAATTTTAGAGGTCTTAGCAGACTTAGTTGTCACCTTTGGAAGACCGGTCTTCAATCCAGTCACAGCAACATAGATCTGCTTACCGCTGTCAGTTGCAACCAGTTTGTAGGTAATGCTCTTAGCATTCTTGATTGGAACGTTGCCACGGTACCACTGATAACTAAGCTTCACTCCCGAATCCCATCTGCCAGGTCTTGCAGTGATGGTTCTACCAACTTTGAATGTGCCAGACACCAAAGGCGCAGGAGTGAACAACAGTCGTATGGCAGGTCCGATAGGTGAAATCGCTTTACCGATGTAGCCAGCGGATGATGTGCCCCACTTAGACTGCTTTACCTCAACAGAAAAGAACCTCCCGGAATCGTTAGAAGTAAGTGAATAGGTGGGCTTCGTCTCTGAAACTAGATTTGCTACAAGTCCTCCAACTGTTGTGGCTCTCTTCCAGAGATACGTGTAAGTCACTTTTGTTTCAGAACCAGATTTGACTACCGAAAGTCTTTCACCAACGGCTGCTTTACCTACTAGCGAAACCCGAAGGTCTGCGTAAGCATCTGGAAAGCCGAAACTGGAAGTAAGTTGGCCTGAAGCATTCGAACCCCAACAGGAGAGCTTGTTCTGCACGGATGCCATACAGACGTGCTGAGCTCCAACGCTGACAAGCTTCGCGCTTTCGTCAGACAACTTGGTTGGTGTTGAGGTGTCAGCACTTACCGAACCGAGCTTGTTTGAATCGGCTGCTCCAAAGCAGTAGATGAGATCACTCTCGCTGATTGAACATACGGTGTTGCCAAAAGCTGTAACCGCTTTGTAAGTGCCTTCAATGGAGGTTGGCGATTGCTTCTTAGAGTTATCACCGAAACATCTCAAAGCCTTCTGGACGTCAAGAATGCAGGTGCTCGCAGTGCCTAAGGCTAAAGCGTTAGCTACTGGCGAGGAAACAATTTGAGTTGGCGACAGGTAGGTTGTGCCAGTTGCGCTGATTTGCTTCTTGGAGTTGTCTCCCCAACAGGTCACATCTCCACCTGCCTGCAGTGCGCAGTTGTGATAATCCCCACTGTAGATAGATAGCGCAGTTCCTATTCCTGGAACCGCTTTAGGTATTCTGCTGATTGCCCCGACAGAACCCAGTTGCTGTCGAGCGTTATCGCCCCAACAATAAACCAAACCTTCTTGAGTCACCGCGCAAGCATGCTTGAGACCGACCGATACCGAACTAAAACTCGCGTTTGGTAAAGCAATTTCAGATACCTCAAGCGAAGTGCGAGCTGAATTGTTTCCTAATTGACCGGAACTATTTGCACCCCAACAGAAAACTTTCTTATCGCTGCTAATTGCGCAAGCGCTGGAATCACCAACGGACACTGCCGAGTATCTCGCGCCTGTTGAAGTAATTGGAACGAGATCTCCCCAACATTCAAGACGTCCATCGTTGTCGATAATGCAAGTGGTGTCTGCACCGGTAGACAGTTTTGAAACACTACTAACTTTTGAGTTAACAAGAATCGCACTGCTTGCTAGAAGATAGCCGGATTGGCCCGAAGATGAATCGCCAAAACAGGAAACAGTTGCATCGAGAGTAAGTAGACAAAGGTTGTTTAAGCCTGCGTCAAGATTTACGGCTTTAGGAGCACCAGTTGGAACACGGGTGAGTTGATCCGTCTTAGCAGAAACAACTAGTTGTCCTTGACTATTGTCACCCCAACAGTAAGTGTCGTTTGAACCATCAAGTATGCAAGCAAAGTGCTTACCTGTCGCTAGGTCTTTAACAGATGTAATACCAGTGACCTGAACTGGTGTCTGACTTGAGGTTCGGGTTCCGTTTCCCAACTGGCCGCGATCGTTAGCTCCCCAACAGAAGACACTGCTTACTTTAGTGAAACATCCAAAGTCAGCACCAAGTTGCACCGAGGTAGCACCAGTCGAACCAGGTACAGAACTGGGAGCTGGAATACGATTATCGCTTGGAACTTGGGAAGAAGAGTCCCCCCAGCACTGAACGTCAAGCGCTAATGCGCAGATTCTCTTACCGTTCACAGTCAGCTGAGTTACACCTGACGGAGTTTGGAAAGTTGTTGCAGGTATGGAACTCGATACTGAGTTGTCAGTTCTCAACTGTCCTACGTCATTTGCGCCCCAGCAACTTACAGTCCCATTGGTAAGCAGCGCACATGCGAAGTTTGCACCAACTTCGATTTGACTAACACTAGGAATACCAGACACAAGAGTAGCTGTGCTTCGAGGCAGATTGTCTCCTAGACCTAGTTGCCCAAAGCTATTGTCACCCCAGCAATACAAGGAGCCTGAGTAGGTAATTGCACATGCGCTAGTCAGGCCTACGCTGACCGCGCTCACATTAGCTAACCCAATCACTTTCTGAGGATCGGAAGTGGAGATCTGATTACCGTTACCGAGTTGGCCATATGTGTTTGAGCCAACACAGTAGAGATCATCAGAGGCTCTAATGACGCATGTCGATGTCTCACCAGCTGAGACCGGATTCGAACTGACTGGAAGTAATGCCTGAGCCGACGGAGAGATAAATACGAACTGGCCCGCAAGGAGGGAAATTAGCCCGATTAGTTTGGATGCGGCATGTCTGTTCATGACAACAGGCTACCAAAGCAGTCTTGCTGGTGGACGATACTGGGTTCGAACCAGTGACCCCTTCCATGTCAAGGAAGTGCGCTACCACTGCGCCAATCGTCCATAAGTGTTTCGTGGAGGTGGAGACGGGATTTGAACCCGTGGGTTGACAGCTTTGCAGGCTGTTGCTTTGGGCCGCTCAGCCACTCCACCATGTTTCGCGAGTCTTGGTTTAGCCCGCTTCGAGCGGATGACGAGATTCGAACTCGCGACCCCAACCTTGGCAAGGTTGTGCTCTACCAACTGAGCCACATCCGCATGTCTTCTAAGAAGACAATGTAACACTAACCGATTTAGGCAAATTTAGTCAAAAGATGAGTCCGATGTTGAGAAACAACGAGGTCTCTTATGGTCCTTTATCCCTTGTCTGCCCCGAATGCGTAAGCCTCTTCGCCGTGCACGACTGTGTCGATTCCGGCGATTTCGTCCTCAGCTCGAACCCTGAAGCCTATTGTTTTCTCAATGATCCAACCGATTACATAAGCGATGACAAAAGAGTAAACCAGGACGGCTACTGCACCGATGATCTGCTTCCAGAGTTGAGATAGGTCGTTACCGAAGACAAAACCCACGTCCCTACCAAAGGCACCGATGAATACTGTTCCAAGGATTCCACCCACCAAATGGAGACCTACAACATCTAGTGAGTCATCAAAACCCCATGCAAACTTGAGGTCGATTGCTAGAGCACAGAGCGCACCTGACAGAAGTCCTAGAACCATTGCCCAAACCGGATCAAGCACAGCACAGGCAGGAGTGATAGCTACTAGACCTGCGACCGCTCCAGAGCCTGCACCAATTGATGTAGCTTTTCCGTGGCGCAGCTTTTCAACAAGAACCCAACCCAACATCGCTGCTGCTGGAGCGGCCATTGTGTTCACGAATGCCAGCGCTGCAACTCCGTCAGCGGCAAGTTCGCTGCCTGCGTTAAATCCAAACCAACCAAACCACAGGAGAGCAACACCAAGGAGGGTTAGCGGAACGTTGTGTGGTTGCGTGATTCCTTTGCTGAAACCAAATCTCTTTCCTAGAACCAGCGCAAGCGCCAGACCAGCAGCGCCGGCGTTGATGTGAACAGCAGTACCTCCCGCGAAGTCGATGACACCCAGTTGAACCAACCAACCGCCATCGCTATTGTCTTCCGCAGTTCCGTAGTTGAATACCCAGTTGGCCACTGGGAAGTAAACAATGGTTGCCCAAATGCCTGCGAAAATCATCCAAGCACCGAACTTAGCTCGGTCTGCTATAGCGCCAGAAATCAGCGCAACTGTGATGATTGCAAAGGTAGCTTGAAAGGCAACGAAAGCCATCGTTGGGTAAGAGCTTGCTGTCTCTTCAAGAGCGGCTGCTGTCTCGGCTGTCAAACCGAAGGAAGCGGTATCAATACCGAACCAACCAGGAATTCCGACATATGTCGGACTATCTGAACTAGCAAAACTTACGGCATAACCGTACAACACCCAAAGGACTCCTACCAAGCCAAGCGAACCCCACGAGAGCATCATCATGCTTACTACGCTCTTAGCCTTGACCATCCCTCCGTAAAAGAATGCGAGCCCTGGCGTCATGAGTAGAACGAGCGCTGCAGAAAAGAGTATGAAAGCTGTGTTGCCTTGATCCATGATTACCTCCAAGATTGGTTCCCTAGTTGGGTTGAATCAAGAATGTGCCTTCAATGTTTCATGAAACACTTTGAAATGTTTCGGGAATGTTTAACTTTGAGAACTGTCGAATCTCGAACACATGGCCGAAAGTCTCGAAAGACAGCGCAGATACTTCTTCTTGTAAGCACCTTGGACGTGATCTTCTCGAAAAAGCTCACCCAGCGCTGTGCCTGTAAAGGCCAATGCAACTCCTGCTTCGTAGCAGCGGTCAATGAAACTCACTAACCTGATGCCTTCAAACTGGTCGTTGATCTGACGAACGTCCCTAATCAATAATGAAGAAAACTGTTCAGACACTTTTGCATATCTGGACTGATGAATTGAGCCTAGGAATATTAGTAAGTCCTCGAAGTTCACATCTAGTGCTCTACCTTCATCTGAGCCAAAGGATTGAACTACCTCAGTTGGTAAAGGCTTGAACTCGAAGGTGGCATCCCTATGACGGTAGTCGTCGCCATCGATACGGACCATCTGGAACTTGTCGGCAACAGACTGGATTTCTCTTTGGAAACTATCGGCTGCGAATCTTCCCTCGCCTAGGGCTGCCGGTGGTGTGTTAGAAGTTGCAGCGAATCGAACTCCCTTAGCAGCTAGCTCCTTGAGGAATCGAGACATGATCATTGTGTCCCCAGGGTCATCCAACTCGAACTCGTCTATACAAAGCAGCTCGTACTTACTGAACTGCTTTACAGCCTCTGCAAAACCTAAATAGCCGATGATGCTTGTGTAGGCCAGAAAAGCGCCAAATGCTGTCTTCTTTCCGCTTGCAAAATAGATAGACGTAAGTAGATGGGTCTTGCCGACTCCAAACCCGCCATCGAGGTAAATTCCTAGGTTTGACCCTGCCTTCTTACCAACCGACTTAGTGAATGCTTTAGCTTCATCTAGGGCTAGGGCTTGGCTCGGGAAGTTCTGATCTGGGATGTAAGAACTGAAGGAAACTTTGGAGAACTCAACGGGTGGAACAAGTTCTGCCAACAACTCACCGACCGAGACTGTTGAGTCGAAATCTGAAAGTGAGATGAGCATTTCGTAATAATCGTTTCTTTTTGAACTGGATTTGAGAGAATTGGAGAAAGCAAATACAGCCTAAACCAGGAGGTTACCCATGTCCTACCCGATTGAGACAAATCCAGATTTCACCGGATACGCACACCCTGAAGCACTCGTCTCAACTAAATGGGTAGAGGAAAACATAGGCCAGAAGGGACTTGTAATTGTCGAATGCGACGAAGACATTCTTCTCTATTCGACAGGTCACATTGCCACCGCTGTAAAAATTGATTGGCACACTGAGTTGAACCACCCTGACAACAGAGATTACATCGACGGTGAAGCCTTTGCTGCACTACTTTCCTCGAAAGGTATCAATCGCGACGACACTATCGTCCTCTATGGTGACAAGAGCAACTGGTGGGCCACCTATGCAATGTGGGTATTTAGGCTGTTCGGTCACGCTGACATCAGGATCATGAATGGTGGTCGCGCAAAGTGGGTTGAGGAAGGTCGAGAACTAACCAAGGAAGTTCTGGATCGCGAACCAACCAACTACCCAGTAGTTGAACGAGATGACTCCACTATCCGTGCTTTCAAAGACGACGTCATCGAACACTTCGGGAAGCCGATGATCGATGTCCGTAGTCTTCCGGAGTACACCGGTGAGAAACTCCACATGCCTGATTACCCAAATGAAGGAGCTTCTCGCGGAGGCCACATTCCTTCAGCTCGATCAGTTCCTTGGGGTAAGGCTGTTCGAGAAGACCAAACTTTTAGAACCATGGACGAACTGAACCAGATTTATCGTGTGGAAGCTGGTATTGCTGACGCCAACGATGTGATCGCCTATTGCCGAATCGGAGAGCGCTCATCACACACTTGGTTTGTTCTTACCTACTTGCTCGGGATTCCTAAGGTTAGAAACTATGACGGTTCATGGACCGAATGGGGCTCCAGCGTTAAGGTCCCAATCGTCAAGGGTGAAGAACCAGGTGCAGTACCAGTAAGTTTCTAGTCATGTCCACAACTGCTGGTGCCAGGGACATCATCGAAGCCTTCCAAGAGGTTCCAACTAACTCGAGACTTGAATTGCTCCTTGAGTATTCTGAAGCTCTACCTGCTCTGCCACAAAGATATGAGGAGCATCCAGAACTTCTAGAAAGAGTTGAAGAATGCCAATCCCCCGTTTACCTCTTTGTTGAACTTAGCTCAGAAAACATAGTCAACATCTTTCTAACAGCTCCAGACGAAGCACCAACAACAAAAGGATTCGCATCTCTGCTGCAGTCCTCCCTCGACAATGAACCTGCAGAAACCGTGCTCAATTTCGACGAGTCTTTCGTAGACAACCTAGGTATCACGGATTTAGTGTCGCCTTTACGCATCCGAGGGTTACAGGGGATGCTCATGAGAATAAAACGCCAAGTAAAAGAGAAGATGAATTGATTCTGCAAGAAGTTTTTCCTAAGTCAGGAGCCTTGCATGACATTTCAACTGAAGATGTACTTAGCGAGCTTTACCCAAAGGTAAACGGATTTCGACTCAACTATGTAGTTTCGCCTAGTGTTGTTAGCGCTGACAGTAACCTTGCAAGCAACACCGTGGACAAGACGTTGCTCAAACACATACGAACACAATCAGACCTAATCATCACTACCGGCAAAACGGCTCGCGATGAAACCTTAAACAGCTCCGCCTTTGCACCGATGCTTATACTCACTCAGCAAGAGGAAGCATTGCAAGTTCCAGCAGTTGATAATGACTCAAAGCATCCGGTTTACCTCACCCAGAGGCTTGGAACCATTTACCAGAACAGCAAGGCCCTGGCAGTTGGGATTTCGCAGCACAACATAGCTCAGTTCGCAGAGTCTTTCTGCCGAGCCAACTCATTCACGAATGTAGTTATTGAAACTGGCATGACTCTAGCTCGCAAATTTGGCGAAACAAATCTCATCGCTGAATTGAACTTGAGCGTTACGGGGATAACTCTGCAGCATGATGCACAGAAGGCACTCGAAGACTTCTTAGACTCTCTAAGTTTGAGAGGCTTCCAAAGTATTCAACTTCTCAATCACAATGACAGTTGGTTCTTCAGATGTCGTTCTGTTTGAGCCAGGAGCCGATAGCGCTCTTGTATCTGTCCTGATCTTCGTTGTACAACCTACAGTGCCTAGCGTTTGGAATCTCAACTAGCTGAACCTGAGCATTTAGAGCTTGTAACTTGTGTACGTCTTCTATCGCTACATGACCGTCGTTCATCGAGTAGAGCACGAGAACGTGTATATCAGGAAGCTTGAGGTCTCGAATCAGCGAAACATTATCGACATCAACGTTCTTGTATCCAAGCAATCGGATGAGCTTACTATCTCTTATGGCATTGACAACACTGTCTCCGAGATACCTTTCATAGCCTCCTTTTTCGGCTTGAAAGCGCATGGTGTTTCGATAGTCAAGTAGAGGTGAATCGAAGATTGCACCTTTCACATGCTTTGCCTCATGTGAGTTGATTAGGAAGAGACCACTGATGAGAGCACCCTGAGACCAACCAAACAGAACTATATCCGAAGCTCCAGCTGCTCTTGCAAACTGCACTGCCTGCTCTATCTCAACCCATTCAGTAGCGCCGAGTCTAGAAACCTTCTTACCTAACCCAAAAGGTTTCGCATCGGTCCTCATCGAAATCGTCATTTGGCTGTAACCGAGTTGTGCAAACTGTTCTAAGTTTCTAAGCGTCTCCCCCATGCCAGCTCTCCTGCCGTGAACGTGTATGACCCAAGTTGAAGATTGATTTGGGAGAATCCAACTTGTGGTCCCGTTAGCAATTTTTACTTCTTGGTAACCATCGATGAATCCAAAGTGTTCGGGGTGAGAGCCAAGCCAACCTGACAGCGAGACCGGAGTTCTCACTTCAGGTAAATCGCCCGTCAACTGGCGCAGTACTCTGTATCGAACAATGGTCTCGTTGCTCTGTGTTTCAGCAGCTTGCACAATCGCATGGCTCTGTCTAGAGTTCCAGAATAAGCTTTGGACAGCCTTGCTCTTTGTTTCGGCATTCACAGGCAAGTCAATGAAGATCTGGCTTTCCGCATGAGATACATTGCGAACTCGGCATTCGCCTTTGTAAGGACCCGTCATTTTGAGTAATCCAATGGCGGCGGCTAACACCTTCAGGTAAACAATCAACTCAAGTCCTTTGCGGCGTGGCAGGGCTAATCTGTAGCCCTTCACAAATAGCCTAGAACAAATGTCCTTCTACAAACTTGACCCCGAAGCACCTGCTCAGTTCGCAGCGGCCGCTCTTTCGCTGTCGGAGCCTTACCTACGTGAAGAGCTCAACACAGCACAAATACCCGCACCTCATGAGATTGCACCGTGGGCCCTTGCCTTTGCTGCACAAGCGCCTAACCCTGCTGACACACCTATGAATCGAGGAGTTGGTCGACTTGTCTTCCTCCATGACCCGACTCAGTTCGAAACCTGGGGATCGAACATGCGTGTCATAGCTTACGGAAAGTCACCTCTGGAGAACGACATGGGTATTGAAGAGGACGTAGCACACTTCTGGTGGGCAAGACTTATGCAAGCTCTAAGGATTCATGGAGCACAGTTCAGTCACGAAGCTGGCACAGTGACCAAGATGACCTCTACTGGAATGGGTTCCTTGGCGAACGATCCAAATGCCAGTGAAGTTGAGATGCGAGCATCATGGTCACCGCAGAGCGACGACCTTGGTCCTCACCTTGCTGCTTGGCAGGATCTGATAGCTGCTATGTCGGGTTATGGAATGGATGGAGAGGGCGTCACTCGCCTCACCGTAAACCAATGACCGAAGAAGCTGAGGCACCAGCAGCAGTTAGCGAGCTTCTCCAGACACCTCGACTCCCGACGACACTGGTTGAGACCGATGAAGCGCTACAGGACTTACTGAATGCATTGAGCGCAAATACCGGACCAATAGCTTTGGACGCAGAAAGAGCAAGTGGTTTCCGATACGGGCAGAAAGCATATCTTCTTCAGGTTGCTATTAAAGATTCTCGAATTTATCTGATAGATCCAGTTGCAACCTATACACCGGAGTTGTGGCAGAACTTCATATCTGAAGTAGGCAGTTCGACCTGGATTATTCATGCGGCATCGCAAGACTTACCTTGTCTAACTGAACTAGGAATCGAACCTTCAAAGATTCTCGACACAGAGCTGGCTGCGAGACTTCTGGGATTACCAAGAGTTGCTTTAGGAACTTTGACAGAGCACTATTTGCAGTTACGTCTTGCCAAGGAGCACTCAGCCGTCGACTGGAGCGAGCGACCTTTGCCTGACAACTGGTTGAACTATGCCGCCTTAGATGTTGATGTTCTATTTGATCTTTGGGCTGCAGTTGAATCAAATCTCGCTGACAAGGGCAAAACAGAGATCGCTCATAGTGAATTCGAATACTTGCTTCATCCAACTCCAAAGACTCAAAAGGTAGATCGTTGGCGCTCAATGACAGGCCTTCACGAAGTGAAGGACCAGAGAGACCTAACCATCGCCAAGAGTCTTTGGCTAGCGAGAGAAGAATTAGCGATCGAGAAGGATGTTTCTCCAAGTAGGTTGATTCCCGACTCATCAATAGTTGCGGCGGTCAATGAACATCCAAAATCTCGTTCCGAGTTGGCAAGCCTCAAAAGTTTTGCTGGTAGGGCTAGCAGGACATTCATAGACACCTGGTGGAAAGCTATAGAGGAGGGCACAAGTACCAAGAACTTAGTTGAGCTAAGACCTAAGGCAACTGGTATTCCTAACCATAGGAACTGGCCACAAAAGTTCCCCGCAGCGCATGCACGTCTACTGGCATCAAAAGAACTACTTGGAAAGATTTCCTTAGAGCAAGAGATTCCGCAAGAGAACATTCTCTCCCCTGATGCACTCAGAGCTATCTGTTTTGAACCTCCTGAACTAACGATTTCCACAGTTAGTTCATTTCTTGAAAAGAACTACGTTCGACAATGGCAGATTGAATTGGTGGCAGCAGGTTTAGTTGAGACACTGGCAACCCAAGAACCTGAACCAGTGACAGATGAATCAAACAGTTCTGTTTGAGTTCTTAGTAACTTCATCAATCTGCTTGGCGTGAGGAACTCTAGATCCCAGAACTTGAGCAACGATCTCTTGGGCAATGTCTTGAGCCTTAAGACCTACCCGATCAAGGATTTCAGTTCTTGATGCGTGCTCGAGGAATTCATCCGGCAAACCCAGCTCATTCAATGCAGTGTCGATCTGTGCGGCTCGGAGATCCTGACGAATTCTGGTACCTATTCCACCGACGCGCACACCATCTTCCAAAGTCACAACGAGCCTGTGATCCTTAGCCAAATCAAGAACGCTTCGTCTCACCGGAACAACCCAACGAGGGTCAATAACTGTTGCTCCGATACCGTGAGCAGCTAGGAGCTCAGCAACCTTAATTGCTACTTGCGCCATAGCACCTACAGAAACAAGTAAGACATCTTTAGCCGCAGCTTCAACTAGCACATCAACTCCGTCGTGGAGTCTGCGAAGTTCTTTAATCTCAACTGGTGCAACACCCTTAGGGAATCTAATCACTGTTGGAGAATCCTCGACTGCGACAGCTTCAGCTAATTCTTCGCGAAGTCGGATTGCATCTCTAGGTGCAGCAATTTCTATACCAGGAACAATCTGCAGCAAAGCTAGATCCCACATACCGTGGTGAGATGCGCCGTCAGGGCCAGTGACTCCAGCTCTATCTAGAACAAAGGTGACTCCAGCATTGTGCAAGGCAACATCCATCAAGATTTGATCGAAGGCACGATTTGCGAAAGTCGAGTAGATAGCAACAACTGGATGTAATCCACCAAACGCCAGTCCAGCACTGGATGCAACAGCATGCTGCTCAGCTATACCAACATCGAAGACTCTGCCCGGGAACTCAGCAGCGAATTTATGCAGTCCAACTGGTATGAGCATCGCCCCAGTGATACCTACGACGCGCTCATTCTGTCGACCAATCTTGAGAATCTCTTCAGAGAAAACAGAGGTCCAAGACTGGCCCGCAGATGACTCGAGCGATTTGCCAGTCTTAGGGTCTATGTGCCCGACAGCGTGGAACTGGTCATCAACATCGTCTTCGGCGAGAGGAAAACCTCTACCTTTTTGCGTGATGGCGTGAACAATTACTGGTGCACCGTACTGCTTGGCTTGACGAAGTGCTTGCTCCATGGCTTCTTGATCATGACCATCAATCGGCCCGATGTACTTCAGATCAAGGTTTGGAAACATACCCTTTGGGCTATACGTGCCAAGCAGACCCTTACCCGCTCCCCTAAGGGTTGAGTAAGCAATACGGCCTAGTGGACCAAACCATGAGAAGAACCGCTTGGAACCGCGATACAGGCGCTTGTAGAGCGAATCAGTCCTGAAGTCGTTCAAGTATCTAGATAGTCCGCCAATAGTTGGTGCATAAGACCGACCGTTGTCGTTGACCACGATTACAAGGTTGCGGTCATTGTCATCGGAGATGTTGTTGAGAGCTTCCCAAGCCATGCCTCCAGTTAGAGCACCATCACCGATTACAGCCACCACAGCCCGATCCGATTGACCAGTGATTCGGTAAGCCCTTGCAATTCCGTCAGCCCATGACAGAGACGAGGATGCGTGTGAGGATTCAACTACGTCGTGGACAGATTCAGATCTCTGTGGGTAACCAGCAACTCCACCTTTGGTTCTGATGTTAGATAAATCAGATCTGCCAGTGACTAGCTTGTGCACATATGACTGATGTCCAGTGTCGAATATCACACTGTCTGTAGGCGAATCGAAAACACGATGGATGGCAAGGGTTAGCTCAACTACACCAAGGTTTGGACCAAGATGTCCACCTGTCGAGGCAATAGTTTCAATTAGGTAGTCACGGATTTCCTGAGCAAGCTCTTTCATTTGAGAAAGAGACAGGTGCTTCAAATCGTCAGGCGATTTGATTGACTCAAGTAGTGGCATCTTTAGCCCACCAAACTTCTAAGCACGTATTGCAAGATTCCACCATGTCTGTAGTAGTCAGCTTCGCCAGGTGTATCGATGCGTAATGCAACTTCGAAGTGAATGCTTTCTTTGCCCTCTGCTGAGTGGCTGGTTGGGTTTGCAACAACAGATAGTGTCTTCGGAGTAACGCCATCGTTAAGCTCAGTAACTCCAGTAATGCTGAAGGATTCTGTTCCATCCAAACCTAGGGTTGCAGCGCTCTGACCTGGCAAGTACTGAAGTGGTAGAACACCCATTCCAATGAGGTTGCTGCGGTGAATACGCTCAAGGCTCTCTGCAATAACCGCTTTTACTCCCAGAAGGGCAGTTCCTTTTGCTGCCCAGTCACGAGAAGATCCTGAGCCATATTCTTTTCCAGCAAGGATGACAAGATCAATCTCAGAATCTTGATAGTTCCTTGAAGCGTCGTAGATAAAGCTTTGCTTGCCATCAGCTGTTGTGAAGTCTCTGGTGTATCCACCTTCAACATCGTTGAGCAGTTGATTACGAAGTCGTATGTTTGCGAAAGTTCCGCGAATCATAACTTCGTGATTACCTCGACGTGAACCGTAAGAGTTGAAATCAACGCGAGAGACATTATTTTCAGCTAAATACTTACCAGCTGGTGAATCCGCTTTGATTGAACCAGCAGGTGAGATGTGATCAGTGGTTACTGAATCACCTAACTTAGCCAAAACTCTCGCATCAGTAACATCTACAACTGCTTCAGGGGTCATAGTCATGCCATCGAAGTAAGGCGGCTTGCGAACGTAAGTACTGTTGGCATCCCAACTGAAGGTGTCACCTGTTGGAGTTGGGATAGCCTTCCAGCGTGCATCCCCCTCAAAAACACCTGCATACTGACGATTGAACATCTCCGAATCAATGGTTTCATCGATGGTGGATTGAACCTCATCAGGAGTAGGCCAAATGTCTCGAAGGAAAACATCTGCGCCAGTTGAATCTTTGCCAAGTGCTTCTGTCTCAAAGTCGAAATCCATGGTTCCGGCAAGTGCGTAAGCGACAACCAAAGGTGGCGAGGCTAGGTAGTTCATCTTTACATCTGGGTTAATTCGGCCTTCAAAGTTGCGGTTACCCGATAAGACAGCTGTAACCGCCAAGTCATTCTGGTTAACCGCGTTGGAAATTTCAGCATCCAAAGGTCCAGAGTTTCCGATACAAGTTGTGCAGCCGTAACCTACAAGGTCGAAACCCAAACTGTTCAAGTCTTTAGTCAAACCAGCTTTATCGAAATATTCGGT
>JBMOFL010000022.1:0-18468 GCA_049314335.1 Rhodoluna sp.
TTGACTGATACTTCAATCTCTTTGATTGGTAGCCCGAGCTGTTCAGCACAGTAAACAAGTTCATCAATAACTGTGTCGCCTACGAATGCATTCTCTGGTTGTTGATTCACATAGCCCACAACGCTGGCAAACTCGTGAGGCTCCAAACCTAATAGGTCAACTCCGTTGATTAGGAGTTCTCCCGTTATAACGCCACCAGTAAAGCTAGGGGCTAGACCATTCAGGGTCTTTAGGAAAGTTGATTTACCTGAACCAGTTGGTCCACATACCAAAACAAATTCACCTGAACTGATAGTTAGATTCACATTGTTTATCTGGGGTGATTCAGAGACTTTAGAACCATCAGATTTGAGGTAGCTAAAGGTTAGGTCTTTGAGATGAATCATCTGGCAAATGCACCGCCAAAAGCTAGCACCATAAGAGCAAGAGATGCAGTGAGAATGATTGCATCACCTAGTCGCCAAGGTTCTTTGCGATACCGAGTGATAGTTCCTCTGGTTGAGGAGAGCTTGATAGATATAACTGCTAAGACAAGACCTGCAACCAGGAATGAAAGTTCCAGAACCTGTTGGTCAGGAGAGAACAACAACAGTGCTGCTCCCGTGACAATAAAGCAGATAGCCACAAAGGCTAGGAGCCTTGCTCCTATTATTTGTAACTTAGAACGGCTACCTTTTCTACCAAAACCTCTAGCTGACATGCTGGCAGCTAAACCCATGGATTGATCAATGGTGTCTTCAAGAACGGGGATAACTATTCCTGTGATTGCCTTCATTCCTTTAGATTGACCTCTAAGTGACCTCGCTCTTCTTACACGATTAAGGCTGGCAATAAGTTGAGGTGCAAGATTGATGGCAATAGAAATGGCAGTGGCTATTTCGTATAAGGCTCCCGGCGTTGACTTTAGAAGTTTCCTTGGATTAGCCAGAGAATTAGCCATACCGATTGCCAAGATGATGGCAGCTAATCGGAAGCCATCAACAAGGGCGAAGTTGAAAGCAGAAGCAGATACTGGACCAAAGAGCTTAAGTGCATTACCAAAACCAAGATCTATATCTATTGAGGGTAAAAGCAAGAAGGCATCCTTAGTAGATGAACCAAGGTTGAAGATAATGCGGAATAGAACTCTGAGGAAGATAACAATCGCAGCTAGCTTGATGTAGAAACCGATGGACTGAGCCCAAGGGGAGTCATCACGACAGAGTTTGATGATTGAAAGTGCACCAATGCAAATAGCAATCAAGACAAAAGCGTTACCGGTCAGCGATGCGGTAATAGCCAAGCTCAGTCCAGCAAGCCACCAAGACAGTGGATTGGTTTTGTGAGCAGAAACTAGATGATCTGCTCTAGTTGAGGCAGTCATAAATTCTTGGGGTAGAACGAGGCACTGTGTTTGTAGGTTCGCCAGGCAAAAGATAGCGCCAGCCTTCGCCCACCCCGCACCTAGCCTTGTTAGTGGCAGCCCCAATTGGGCTATATTTCCAAGATCCGGTCTCATCAGTTAGGAAGTAAGCCCAGCTACCGTTTTTAGTTCCTGGAGTTTCTTTGCAAGCTTCATTTTCCTCATCAGGAAAGTTTTGGATTCTGCAGACAAAACCTACGGGATACTTCTCTGTTCCAGCAACTGCTATTCCAGCGGCTTCAAACAGGTCCCATGAATTGCCTTCGTAGTTAAGCACACACTTTTCAATAAGAGCTTCATCTTGGTCTGTGCCGAAATCAACCACCAAGTTTGTACCATTGTCTTCGCAGATTCCGGAGGTCACGGTTGGCAGCACTTCGTCCCCGTCACTATTGGCTTTGAATTGATTAGAAACAAAACCAATAGCGACGAGTGCGACTAGCCCAAGCAGGCTAAATCTGACGAAGGAACGCATCTTGATTGTTAGTTAGTGCTTGCGCGCTGCGAGTTGATGATGTTGAACACCTGATCAAGAGTCACTCCTGATAGTGGGAGTAGCGCTTGAACAGTTGAAAAGACATCGCTGGCCTCACCGCTGTAAGGGGAAGGTATTCCTCCATCAGCGCTTGCAATTTGAGAGGTCAACCAAGTTTGTAGCTTGGACGCATCTTCACCTGCAGTGGTTAGAGCCATGAAACCGAAAGAGGTTCCACCTAGGTCAATGTTTTCGTATGCCTCGAAATGATCTTCAGTTACTAAGTTGTTGATCAACCATTCCTTCGATTTGCTAATTGAAAACTCTTTAGCTGCTTCGTCTTCTTCTGAACCTAAACCAAGAGTTGCGTTGATAGATAGGAGAGCGAATGATGTAACGTCAGCGGACTCCAGGCTCTGAGTGTCACCTTTCGTGTATCGGTATCCACCGCTTAACTCAGCGTTGTCAATGAGTTTGACCGCAACTTTGTTGGCAAGTTCGTTTTGTTGAGCAGCGACTAGAGCAAGAATCACATATGAGTAGGCAAAGTTGTTGGTGTCTTTTACTGTTCCATCCTCGGCTATGGCATCTTTTACGTGTGAAAGCTGAGCGACTACAGATGCGTCTTCCGAGAAACCAGCTACATACGATGTATAGACGTAGTTTGCCTTCAGTCCAGTGGAGGTTAGCAGCACAGTGTTTGACAAGACCCATTCAATTGGCTTTTGTAGGTCAGATTTGCTAGCTCCCAGAGCATGCAGGCTCGCAATTGCCTCTAGGGTTAAGCCCATATCCGGCTTTCCATCTTCGAATGGATCCAAGAACTGGCCATCCTGGAAGGAATTCAGGACGAATTGGCTAGTTTTGGGTTGAACGTTCAGAACATCTGAACTAGATGCGGAACATCCTGTTAGGACTAGGGATATGGCAGTTAGAGCTGATATAAATAGTGCGAAACGGCGCACTTCCTTTGTATTTGTTGACATCGCAACCCTTTCGGTGTGTGCGATCCTTGTGCGATAGACGGATAAGGGACACTTATCCGACTCCACCCGTAGACCACGACGGTTTGTTTTGGAGTCATTGATTTAGGCAGGCATTCCGACTCATCGGCTCCAAATCCCTTGTAAACATTGGATTTGTTCGATTTACGGTTGCGGGTCAGCACCGGGTTTTCACCAGTTTTCCCTGCAAAAAGCAACTTAGCTCAGTTGAGCGTTCCCTAACACTAGCACCGCCAACCCCTCTGAATAGGTGACACGGCCAGAATTCTCGGCAAACCTAGAATCCATCTTGTATTTGAGTTCTGTAAATAAATGTAACGATTTGGCTCAAATCTATATGCTCGGGGTATTTTTCGTAATAAAGTTTCAATACCCAAGGAACTTGTGGGTCAAAGGCAATTTTGACGTACCTGTTCCGAAACAAAAACAAGGAGAAACAATGAAGAAAAGTCTGATCAAGGGTGCAGCCCTTGTTGCTGCTTCTGTTCTCGGAGCAACAGGTCTAGGCCTCGCTCCGGCATCGGCAGCGACTGTATCGGTTGTTATTCAGGAAACAAACACCCTAACCGGTCTGAACACAGGCATACCTGGTAAGAACTTGGTAACAAACGTAAACGTGCTTTACCCTACCGGTTCTGGATTTACCTACTGGAGCAACAAGTCAACACTTGTTCGAAACACAGCTTTTGGTACATTCAAAATCACCAAAAATGAGCCAGGAGATTTCCGCGTAACTTACACAGTAAAGAAGGGACTTAAGTGGTCTGATGGAACTCTAATCACTGCGCAGGACCTACTTCTAAGCCACGCAATCTCTAGCAGCGACTACTCTGTCAAAGCTGGTCTTGGAGACCCAACACCTGAAAGTGCAACTGTCGATCCAACTAACAAGTTTGATTCAGCAGGTTACGGTGGTCCTTACGACGACGCAACCTCAGCGTCATCTTTTGACATTAGCGATGACAACTATTCACTAACCGTCAGATACAGCTCTTTCCAGCCTGACTGGCAGCTATTCGGTCCTGGCCCAAGCCCAATTCACGCTCTTGTGGGTATTGCTAAGGGTAAGAGAACCATTCAGACTGCTCGTACAAACGCTGCTTACAAGTCATTGTTTGAAGAGTCTTACTACGGTGCCTACGAAGCGCTTCCACCTTCAGGTGACGAAGACTACGCAGACGCTTTGGATGCTAGAACAGACGCACGCAAGCTAATGTCAACAATTGCTGATCGTTGGTCAACTAGATACAACATCACTAGCGTGACTTCATCAACTAACCCGTTGTTGTTGATCTCAAACGGTGGATACATACTGAAGTCCTGTGCGACCACATCATGTACTCTTGTTCGCAACCCGTTGGCATCTGTAAGCGGAACTCCTAAGTTGACTGGAAACATTGACCAGCTAGTGTTTGCTTTCCCTGCAAATGCTGGTACTTACAACGACAGCATCGCGGCGGCCTCTCTGAAGAACGGTGAAATTGACCTCTACGCAGGTCCTATCACCCAAGCAGGTTGGGCGAAGCTAACAGAGAACACAAACACAACCACAGTAAGAGCTAACACAGCTACTTACGAGCACTTGGACCTAAGAACCGGCACAGCAAATTCAGGAGCAAACGCTGACTGTGCTGCGACCTACACCGGTCCATTCGCTGGAAACAGCGAGAAGGCTAGGGACACCCGTAAGGCGTTCTTGTTGACAGTGCCTCGTCAGCTAATTGCTAACACTTACGTTGGTAAGGTATTTGACCCAAGCACCACTGCAAACTCGACACTCTTGAACAGTCACCTTTCACTAACGACTGAGCCTGACTACTCGAAGATTATCGGTGGAACTGGCGTCAAGACCTATGTGGCCGAATTCATGAAGAGTCAGACCGAGCGTAATGCTGCGGCGCTAGCGCTTCTAAAGAAGCACTACACTCAGGCTCAACTTGACAGCGACTCAATTGATGTTAAGTTCCTAAGAAGCAATGCAGGTCGTCGAGCAGACATCAACCTTCAGATCAAGCTTGAGGCTGCTAAGGTCGGATTCAACGTAAGCAACGAAGGTAATGGTGCTTGGCCAGACTTCCTAGACTGCAACGATTATGACGTTGCCTTATTTGCGTGGTCTCGTTCAGCAATCTCGCAGACAGGAAGCAACGCTCAGTACATCACAGACGGTGGAAACAACTCTTATGGTTGGTCATCATCAAGTGTGGACGCTGCGTTCGACACAATCAAGAAGCAACTATCTGCTACAGAATTAGTTAACGCTAAGATTGTGGCCGAGAAGGCAATTGCTGATCAGAGCTGGTCTCTACCGCTATACCAGTGGCCAGGTGGTGCATCGTACAACAAGTCGCTGAGAGGCGTTCAGTACAGCGCACTAACTCCAAACGTTATCTGGAACTACTGGACATTCAGCGTAAGCTAAATCTCTAGCAACAAGCTAAAGATCTAAATTACGAATCTTGGCGGTACCGAATTCGGTACCGCCAAGATTTTTTTTTAACAACCTAGCAAAAAACAATCATCATTCTCGATAGACTTGAAGTTAACCCTTGTTGATATAAAACGATTGGACTGGAATTGCTAGCTTACATAGGTCGAAGAATTTCTTTGGCAATTCTCATTTTGTTTGGATCCACTTTTATTACTTACAATCTCCAGGCGTACTCAGGAGACCCTCTGGCTGACCTAAGACAGTCGACGGATCAAAACAAAAAGTTTCTCATGCAGCAGCTAACGGAGCAATTAAATCTTGACGTGCCTCCTCCTGCGCGATATTTTTTGTGGCTTCAAGGCATATTGAAAGTTTTCACTGGTCAGATTGATCTGGGATTGACAAGAACCAAGCTGCCGGTTATGGATTTACTCGCAGACGCCATCCCAACAACTCTGAGACTGGTTACAGTATCAACTGTCCTAGCAATTGTGCTTGGTATAACCTTTGGTGTGCTAAGTGCAATAAGACAGTATTCGCGTTTGGATTACTCTCTAACATTTGTCTCTTTCCTTCTATTTTCACTTCCAATTTTCTGGGTAGCTGTACTTCTAAAGGAGTACATGGCTATCCGATTCAATGACTTCCTAGCAAACCCAGTGTTTGATCACCTGTGGGCGTTGGTTTTAGCGGCCATCCTGGCTTTCATACTTACTGGCTTCGTCGGTGGAGCGCGTAAAAAGGCAATGATTGTTTTTTCAGTCTCCTTCGTATCACTGTTCGCTGTATTTGAAATTATGAGCGCCACTCTCTGGTTGAGGGATCCGAGCATAGGAGTTTTTGGAATCCTGGTCCTAGGATTGGCAATCGCTTTTGGATTGACGCATATCTTGACAGGGCTATCTAACAAGCGTGCTCTTGGAGCCGGAATCACCTCTGTCGGTTTTACAGTTGGAATGTATTTCCCTTTCCAGGCCATCGCAACTGGAGGTAGCAACTACATTTTGATCTTGGCACTTGCGCTAACCATGCTTTCTGTGAGCTATTTCATCGGATACTTCTTCACAAAATTTGATAAAGGTCCGGTAATTCGTGTCTCTATGTTCACAGCTTTCTTGACCTCATTCCTAGTGATTGTTGACAAGCTAATGCAGTACTGGTCACCTTATTACGAGATGGAGGGTGTCGACGGCAGACCAATTCAAACTCAGGGGCCAGTAAACATTCTTTTGAATTCCAATGATTTTTGGATTAACAACCTAGACGTATACACCCACATTCTGCTTCCGACGACTGCTCTAACCTTGATTTCGTTTGCAGGTTACTTGAGATATTCGAGAGGATCAGTTCTCGAAGTTTTGAGTCTTGATTACATCCGAACTGCAAGAGCAAAGGGTGTTTCGGAGCGAGACGTTATCTTAAGGCATGCGCTTCGAAACGCAATGATTCCTTTGACCACATTGGTCGCCTTTGACATTGCTGGAGTTCTTGGTGGTGCAATCATCACTGAATCAGTATTTGGATGGCGCGGTATGGGAAGCCTTTCGCTTGAAGCTATTCAAACTCAGGACCTGAATCTTCTTATGGGTACATTTAGCATCACAGCCTTCTTGGCAGTAATGGCAACTTTGGCTGCAGACTTAATTTACTCAGCTCTTGACCCTCGAATCAGGATTAGAAAGTAGGTCGCGAAATGGGACTAAAGAAAAACAAAGCGCCAATCGATAACTCAGACGTTACGGAGAGCCTAAAGGAAAATGCGGGAACAATTGGCCTTAGCCAGGGTCAGATTATTCGTCGACGCTTTTTTCAGCACAAACCTGCCGTAGCCGGGTTGATTTTTATGATTCTATTTACTTTGTTCGCATACTCGGCATCTGGAATCCATCTAGGCACCGAGGACTACCCTTTTTCAATCCAAGGCTGGTGGCCATATACCATTACCACCGTAGCTGATTTCAGCTCGTGTGGTTCAGGATGTCCTTCATGGGAGCATCCGCTAGGCCAGGACACAATCGGAAGAGATTACTTTGCTCTGGTAGCTAGAGGAGCTGAAATTTCTTTGATGGTTATGGTGGTTATTGGATCACTAGGTGGAATCATCGGAACCTGTATAGGTGCAATCTCTGGTTACTTCGGAGGCATGGTTGATGCAGTCCTAATGAGAGTTACTGACTTCGTTATTACAATTCCAGCGATCCTAATCGGAGCGGTGATTGGTTATCAAGCTGGAAACCTTGGTGTGCTGCCATTAGCTATTTTCCTAGGACTCTTCGCATGGACAGGTCTAGCCAGACTTGTTAGAGGCGAGTTTCTTTCGCTGAGGGAGCGAGAGTTCGTTGACGCAGCTAGGGTTTCAGGAGCATCAAACAGGCGAATAATTTTCAAGCACATTCTGCCAAACGCTGTTGGTGTGATAATCGTGTCTGTAACTCTGCTGCTTTCGAGCTCTATTCTCATCGAAACCAGCCTTTCATTTATTGGCTTCGGTGTAACTGATCCAGACGTTTCCCTTGGCTTGCTAATCAACAAGTATCAAGACAGTTTTACTTTTGCACCTTGGCTCTTCTGGTGGCCTGGCGTAATCATTATCGCTATCGCTTTGAGCATTAACTTCATCGGTGATGGCTTGCGTGACGCGTTTGACCCTAGACAGCGAAGAAAGATAAAGAAGCGTGACTTCTTGGTGACTTCTACTGCTGGTTCAAGAACTAAGAAGTAAGAAGATTTTTACAGTTGCGTTACATTAATCCACAGAATTGTTACTGCGAAACCAGTGAGCACAATATTGTGCCATTGGATTCTACGAATCAACTCGGAATTCGCAGTACCATTCTTCGTGGCTTCATCTCGTCTTTTAGTAGCCAGAACAAAGGCCATGCCACTGTCGGTTCGTGGCGAGTCACTAGGGGAGATAACAATCCTGTCAGAAAATCCGGTGCCCTTGAAGTCACTGGGATGAGTGCGCTTAGCGCCATATCGGCCAGGAGCTGTTGCTGCCCAAGCACGGATCTTTCTGTTTCCAGTGATGACAGCAAAACTGTATCTAGTTTCAAAATCCTCGACAATGAGCCAGCCGATCTTAGAGATTTGAAATGGGTTATAGATTTTGATGCCTGCGTCTGTGAAGACAATCTTGGGGTGGACCACAAAGATCCAGAACAGTACGTTTATCGCAATGCTGTTGAAGGTGCTTGTAATCGCAATTTCAACCTTTCCAGCGTAAAGGAATGTAGCGATAACCAAGATTTCGATTGCAAGTATGAATCCGAAGTAAACCCAGCTACTGGTTGGGCGGAAAGTGGATTCTTTGGGCATGTTTCTAAGAATACTCGAACGAACCTAGACTACACAGGCAGTACTGGTCACCAGAAAGGCAAAATATAAAATGACTAAAAGCGATGCAATCCTGAAAGTCGAGAATTTTAGCGTTGAGTTCTGGGTAGAGGGGGTATGGTACCCGGCTGCCATCGACATGAACTTTGAAGTGGCTGCCGGTGAGGTGCTTGCTATTGTTGGCGAATCTGGTTCCGGTAAGTCGACCACTGCAATGGGCCTTATGGGGCTTCTCGCACCTAATGCTAGGGCGCAAGGAAGTGTCAAAGTTAAGGGCGTGGAGATGCTGAATCAGCCTGTCTCCGTTTTGAATAAGTACCGTGGAAAAGAAGTAGCATACATTTTCCAGGAGCCGATGACTGCACTCAACCCTGTTTACACAATTGGTAACCAGATTGTTGAAGTTCTAAGAAGCCACTTTGAAATGGGCCCAGATGAAGCTCGTCTGCGTTCTATCGAACTTCTAATTCTGGTTGAAATTCCAAACCCAGAAAAGTCTTTTGACAAGTACCCTCATCAGCTATCAGGTGGTCAACGCCAAAGAGCGATGATTGCACAGGCTCTTGCATGTGACCCTTCTCTGTTGATTGCAGATGAACCAACAACTGCTTTGGATGTAACTGTTCAGGCTGAAATTTTAGACCTCATGCGCAACCTAAAGGACAAATTGAACTCCGCAGTTCTTTTGATTACTCACGACATGGGAGTTGTAGCAGATCTAAGCGACAGAATCTTGGTCATGAAGGATGGCCTGACTGTTGAAGAAAATAGCTCAATGAGTATTTTCTCGACTCCTCAACACCCATACACTCAGTCACTGCTGGCATCTGTTCCTAAGCTCGGGTCCGCAGCGGTAAGGCAACTGGAGTCTTCAGCGCTCCAAGCACAACCCGTAATCGAAGTTACAGACCTAGTTATTGAATACCCTAAACGAGGCCGCATTCCTGCATTTAGGGCGGTTGAAGGAGTTTCTTTCTCCATCCAGCCAGGTGAGATTCTTGGACTGGTAGGAGAATCAGGTTCGGGTAAGACCACGGTTGGTCGAGCTGCAATCGGGTTGCTACCTGTGCACGAGGGTTCAATCAAAATCCTTGGCAATGAAATCTCTGGTGCAAGTATGAAGGACCTTAGGCAGATTCGTAGGCACACAGGTATTGTTTTCCAAGATCCTGCTTCCTCATTGAACCCTAGAATGCCTATTGGAGAGAGCATTGGTGAGCCTTTACTTCTCTCTGGTGAAGCCAAAGGTGAAGAGTTGAACAAGAGAGTCGAAGACTTGCTCGACTCGGTGGAGTTGCCTCGCTCGTACCGAAACCGTTACCCTCATGAATTGTCAGGTGGTCAAAAGCAGCGTGTTGGTATTGCGAGAGCACTGGCTCTTTCACCAAGCCTTTTGATTGCTGATGAGCCAACGTCAGCCTTGGATGTGTCAGTTCAGGCGCGTTTCCTTGATCTGCTTCAGGAACTTCAGGACTCTCTCAAGTTTGCTTGTCTGTTTATTACTCACGATATTGGTGTGGTTGACATCTTGGCGCACCGAATTGCAGTGATGCAGTACGGCAAGTTAGTGGAAATCGGCACTCGTGACCAGATTCTTACTAATCCTCAGGAGCTATACACCAAGAGCCTCTTGGCTGCAGTGCCAGTACCAGATCCTAAGGAACAGAAGAAGCGTCGTGAGGCTAGAGCTAAGCTTTTGGCCACAATCAACCAATAATCTGTTCAGATTCACTTAACTAACCGAGGCACGCTTTTAGAGCTGCCTCGGTTAGACTTTAAGGACTACGGCTCTTGCACCTCGTGCCCGAAGCCCCAACAATCAAGCGTTGAAGTGTTTATTCGTTTTGCGCTGAACAACGCCTTAAAGGACCCAGAGTAATGGCCCAAGTATCAAGAGATGACATCCGTAACGTAGCAATCGTGGCTCACGTTGACCATGGCAAGACCACTTTGGTTGATGCCATGCTTCGACAGACAGGTTCGTTCAGCGATCACGCCCAGCTAGGTGAGCGCCTTATGGACTCCGGTGACCTTGAGCGTGAAAAGGGTATTACTATCCTTGCCAAGAACACCGCCATTGCTTATAAAGGGGCTTCTGCTGATGGCAAAGAAATCACCATCAACGTAATTGACACCCCAGGTCACGCTGACTTCGGTGGTGAAGTTGAACGTGGTCTATCCATGGTTGACGGTGTTGTTCTTCTAGTTGACGCATCAGAGGGTCCACTACCGCAGACCCGTTTCGTTTTGCGTAAGGCACTTGAGGCTAACCTCACAGTTATTCTTTTGGTCAACAAGACCGACCGTCCTGATGCTCGTATCGATGAAGTTGTTGAAGAAACCCACGACCTTTTGCTTGGTCTAGCTTCAGACATCCACGAAGATGTTCCAGATCTAGACATCGACTCAATTCTTGAGCTTCCAGTTATTTATGCTTCAGGTCGTGCCGGACGTGCGAGCTTGAATAAACCTAACGATGGTGAAATGCCAGACAGTGAAGATCTTGAGCCACTGTTTGCTGCAATCTTGAAGCACATTCCTGCTCCTACTTACGATGATGCAGCACCTCTGCAAGCTCACGTAACTAACCTTGACGCATCTCCTTTCCTAGGTCGTCTAGCGCTGCTTCGTATCTTCAACGGAACCATCAAGAAGGGCCAGCAGGTTGCTTGGGTTCGTCAAGATGGCACAACTCAGACCGTGAAGATTACAGAACTTCTAATGACTAAGGCTCTGGATCGTTTCCCAACTGAATCAGCTTCAGCTGGTGACATTGTTGCGGTTGCTGGTATCGAGAACATCACCATTGGTGAAACGCTTGCTGACCCGAATGATATTCGTCCACTTCCAATGATTACTGTTGATGACCCAGCCATCTCGATGACTATTGGTATCAACACATCTCCTATGGCAGGTCGAGTCAAGGGAGCTAAGGTTACCGCTCGTCTAGTGAAAGACCGTTTGGATCGTGAGCTTATCGGTAACGTATCGCTAAAGGTTTTGCCTACGGAGCGTCCAGATGCTTGGGAAGTCCAGGGTCGTGGTGAGCTAGCTCTAGCTATCTTGGTTGAGCAGATGCGTCGTGAAGGCTATGAACTAACTGTTGGTAAGCCTCAGGTAGTTACTAAGAAGATTGATGGCAAACTGCACGAGCCTGTTGAAGATCTAACCCTAGATGTGCCTGAAGAGTTCCTAGGCGCTATGACTCAGCTAATGGCTGCTCGTAAGGGCCGCATGAAGAACATGGTTAACCACTCAACTGGTTGGGTTCGTATGGAGTTCCTAGTGCCATCTCGTGGACTCATTGGATTCAGAACTGAGTTCCTAACCTCAACAAAAGGAACCGGTATCGCTAACGCCATCTCAGCAGGCTATGAGCCATGGGCTGGAGAGATTGTTACCCGCATCAACGGATCTTTGGTTGCAGACCGTGCAGGTGTTGCCACACCGTTTGCGATGATTGCTTTGCAAGAGCGCGGGTCTTTCTTTGTTGAGCCAACTAGCGAGGTTTACGCAGGTATGGTTGTCGGTGAAAACTCCAGAGCTGATGACATGGATGTCAACATCACTAAGGAAAAGAAACTTACCAACATGCGAGCTGCATCAAGCGATGAGTTCCAGTCACTAACCCCACCTCGCAAGATGTCTTTGGAGGAGTGCCTAGAGTTTGCTCGTGAAGATGAGTGTGTTGAGGTTACCCCTGAAGGAACTCGAATCCGCAAGGTTGAACTTGATGCCAACATTCGTGCTCGTAACACTTCAGCCAAGAAGCGTGCCAACGAAAATGCAGCTGGCTAACAAACGTGTTTAGTTAAACAAAAATGGACCTCAGTTATGAGGTCCATTTTTGATTTGATAAAGATTAGTTCTTCTTAGTTGGTCTTAGGTAAATGTAGGTTACCGGGATTAGGTAGGCAAACCAGACTACTGTCTCCAGGATTGCTGGAGCAGATCTGAAGCTCACGGTTCCGCGAAGAAGCACATCGACGAAACTGTCCTTAGGAATAATTCCACCTACGTCATAAGCCTTTTCAGTTAGGAACGGGAACCAGCCAATTTCTTGAAGTTCGTGAACACCATAGGCAAAGATACCCGCTGCCACAACAATTAGGAATGCACCGGTGTATTTGAAGAACTTACTGATGTTTAGTTTCAGTGCTCCACGGTAGATCAGGTAGCCAAGAGCTGCTGCAACGAGTAGACCTAGGGTTGCACCTAATACTGGATTGGTGTCATCGCCTGCTGCTCGAGATGAGCTCCAAAGGAAGACAGAGGTTTCTACACCTTCACGGATAACGGCGAAGAAGGCTACTCCCACAAGAGTAAATGTTGAGGTTGCAGCAAGGTCAATCTTTTTGTGTAATTCACCCTTTAAGGCTCGGCTTTGGGCCGACATCCAGAAGATCATCCAGGTCACAAAGACTACAGCCACGATAGAGGCAAGGCCGGCAATCATCTCGTTGATGCCTTCAGGTGCTACTGAAACGAAGATAGTGAGGGCAACTCCAACCAGTATGGAGACCAGAATTGCGGCTAAGGTGCCCCAAAGTACGGCGATAGCGCCTTTTCTGTTGTTTGTTTTGTTCAGGTAGGCAACCAAAATACCTACGATTAGTGAGGCTTCTAGGCCTTCTCTAAGGCCAATGAGGAAGTTCGCTAGCAATATTTCCTTTCGCGATGGTTATCAGACCATTCGAAGTTAGGGTTACCTAACTAAAGATACCCTAAGCCTCGAGTTAGGTCAATGGCAGCTAGAACTGAACTAAGGTTTTTCTTATGGCCAAACAAACTTTCAACGCTAAAAGGATTCTTTTAGTCCATGCGCACCCAGATGATGAAAGCCTACAAACTGGCCACGTAATCGCAGATGCCATCAGTCGCGGTGCTGAAGTTTCTCTTCTTACCCTGACTAGAGGTGAGCGAGGCCGAGCAAAGCTTGAAGAACTCAAATCACTGGAAGCAAACCCAGCAGCTATGGGTGCCTTCAGAGCGGGAGAACTAAAAAACGCGATGTCTGCTCTTGGGGTTACAAATTACAAGTTTGCAGGAACCAGAGCTTACCGCGACAGCGGTATGCGTATTGGAAACCTGGGTGTTCCAACTACTCCACTCAGACTTGATCAAATGTCATTAGCTGCAGTTTCAACACCAGTAGTTGCCGACGACATTTACCAGAGCATGGTCTCTTTCAAGCCAGATGCAGTTATCACATATAACTCAAAAGGTGGTTATGGACATCCAGATCATAAGAAGGCTCACGACGCTACTGCCATGGCGATGAGGAGATATCGCAAATCAGTTCGAGGCAAAAAACCAACCTTCTGGGTTATCTCAGAACCAGGTGAGCGTGCAACTGTTGTTATCGAGGGAGAGAAGACCGCAGAGATAAAGAAAGCAGCTCTTCAGGCTCACGCAAGTCAGGTTACTCTCAAAAGAGACACCTACTCGGTTGCATCAGGTATTGAATTCAAGTTCACTGACCCAGAGCGTTTACGTCAGGCAAGCCCAAACTTCTTACCTTGGTTCAAACCTGCCTTCAGAGCGTTGTTTGGGTTACCATTGGGAATCCTCTTGGGATATGCCGGTGCCTTTATCCATAACGTAGTAGCTGCCAACGAAAGACAATCTCCGCTGGGGCTATACCTTGCATTAGGTGCTACTGCATCCATAGCCTTTGGGCTGAGGACTTTCCGTAACTCTAGAGGTGCAATCTACCTCTTGAATGCCGGCATGATCATCTCCATCTGGTGGCTATCAAGAAATGAAACCTTTGATGCCTTTATCGCTGACGATAAGTACGGCAACAGATATGTCTTCTTCGCTCTAGCTATCTGTATTGTGGCAGCAGTCTTTCCAAAGATTGATCTGGCTAAATGGCGTGCTAGATCCAAAAGAGCCCACCTCTAGAGAGATAATTGATTCAAAGCTGAAAAGGATTTATAAGTGACCTACGTAATCGCTCTACCTTGTGTTGATGTCAAAGACAAAGCATGTATTGCTGAGTGCCCTGTTGACTGCATCTATGAAGGTGACCGCATGCTCTACATCCACCCAGATGAGTGTGTTGACTGTGGCGCATGTGAGCCAGTATGTCCTGTTGAAGCTATTTACTACGAAGATGACCTTCCAGCTCAGTGGGCTGATTACTACAAGGCAAACGTTGAATTCTTTAACACAGTAGGTTCACCTGGCGGTGCTGCCAAGGTAGGCCCTATCGCAGGCGATCACGAAGTGATCACCGCTCTGCCTCCTCAGGTCTAAGTTATGTTTGATCGCTTGCCGGAATATCCGTGGCAGAAACTAAAGCCATATCAAGCGATTGCTGAAAAGCATGCCAACGGCATGGTTGATCTAAGTGTCGGCTCCCCAGTTGACCCAACTCCAAAAGTTATTCAAGAAGCCATCAGAGATGCAACTAATGCTCCCGGCTATCCTTCTACTGCAGGTTCCCTAGAGTTTAGGGAAGCAGTTGCGGAATGGTTTGGCAGAAGACGTGGTGTTGAACTTTCTTCAGATCAAGTAATGCCAACCATTGGTTCAAAAGAATTCATTTCCTTCCTACCGCTAATGCTTGGTCTTGGTAAAGGCGATGTGATTGTTCAGCCATCGGTTGCATACACCGCATACGTTGTTGGCGCTGCTCTATCTGGGGCAGAGATAATCAGCGAAGATGATCCAGCTAAGTGGCCAGAGAACACCAAACTCATTTGGATTAACTCACCAGGTAACCCTGATGGTCGAGTGTTAGATGTTGATGAGATGAAAGCCTGTGTGAAGAGAGCTCGTGAACTAGGAGCAGTTCTGGCAAGCGACGAATGTTATGCCGAGCTTGGTTGGGGAAGATGGGCAGAAGAAAGAATTCCATCAGTATTAGATCCAAGAGTCTGTGAGGGTTCATACGATAACCTTCTAGCCGTTTACTCACTAAGCAAGCAATCAAACCTCGCCGGTTACCGAGCAGCTTTTGTTGCAGGCCCTGAGAACCTAATCAAACCTATAGTCAACATCAGAATGCACAGTGGACTAATAATGCCTGCTCCAGTTCAAAAGGCAGTGATTGCAGCCCTTAAAGATGAAGAGCATGTTGCCATAGAGCGTGAGATTTACCGCAAGAGAAGAGAAGTTCTCCTAGAGGCTGTGAAGGCCTATGGCTTTGAGATCTCCGATTCAGAAGCAGGTCTATACCTTTGGGCAACCCTAGGCGAAGACTGCTGGGCTACCGTTACCAAGATGGCTGAGCTAGGTATCTTGGTAGTCCCTGGTGAGTTCTATCAAGCACAGGGCAGTAAGTACGTAAGGTTCTCCATTACCGCCTCAGATGAGAAAGTTGCTGAGGGTGCCGCTAGATTGACCAATGCCCTAGGGTTAACTCAATAGCCATAAGAAACACAGGAGCAAGCTTTGTCAGCTGAAAACACTTCCAAGGTCACCCTGAACTACCCAGGTGGAACTGCAGATTTCCCAATCATTCAAGCCACCGACGGTGACTCTGTTATTGACTTCTCTAAGCTCAATGCCTCAACAGGTTTGAACTCCTATGACATTGGTTTTGTAAACACAGCTAGCACCAAGTCAGCCATCACATACATCGATGGTGATGCTGGAATCCTTAGATACCGCGGTTATCCTATTGAGCAACTAGCTAGCTCAAAGACCTTTGTTGAAACCGCTTACCTTTTGATTTATGGACAACTTCCAAATGCTCAAGAACTGTCGGCTTGGGAAGAGCGTCTGAGTAGACACACTTTGATTCACGAAGATCTAAAGAACATTTTCCATTCAATGCCACAGTCAGCTCACCCAATGTCTGTGCTTTCTGCAAGCGTTTCTGCTCTTTCAACTTTCTACCAAGACTCACTAAACCCTCATGATGACTATCAGGTTGAACTTTCAACAGTGAGACTCCTCGCTAAGTTGCCAACATTGGTTGCCTATTCACACAAGAACTCTTTGGGTCAAGCACTGCTATATCCAGATAACTCTTTGAGCTATGTTGAGAACTTCCTACGCATGAGCTTTGGCAACATGGCTGAACCGTATGTGCAGAACCCGGTGATTACTAAGGCCCTAGACACACTTCTTGTGCTTCACGCTGATCACGAACAGAACTGTTCAACATCAACTGTTCGCCTAGTTGGTTCTTCGCAAGCAAACCTGTTTGCTTCAGTGTCCGCTGGTGTTAGTGCATTGTTTGGTCCTCTTCACGGTGGAGCAAATGAGGCAGTCCTAGAAATGCTTGCACACATCAGAGACTCAGGTGAATCTGTCCAGAAGTTCATCGAGAGAGTAAAGAACAAAGAAGATGGCATCAAGCTCATGGGCTTTGGTCACCGTGTGTATAAGAATATGGACCCGAGAGCAACCATCGTCAAAGCAACCGCAGATAAGGTTCTTGCTGATCTTGGTGTGAGTGATCCACTACTGGATATCGCTAAAGAGCTAGAAGCAGCTGCTTTAGCGGATGAGTACTTCATCTCTAGGAAGCTCTATCCAAACGTTGACTTCTACACCGGAGTTATATACAAGGCGATGGGTTTCCCGACCAGAATGTTCACCACACTATTTGCTATGGGACGTCTACCTGGCTGGATTGCGCACTGGCGTGAAATGAACCATGACTCTGCCACCAAGATTGGTAGACCTCAACAGCTATACATTGGTGAGACAGTTAGAGATCTGAACTAGCCCTGATAATCTTTGTCTGTTCTTTGTAGACAGTAGGGAAAAGAACGGCAAAGGATACGAAGGCTAGTAAGCCAGCGATGATAAACACTTCACGCACGCCGAATAGATCAATCAAACCTCCGGCCAATCCCATAGAACCGATGCTCGCTACAGAGATGATGGCACCAAAGGCAGCAAATACCCTTCCTTGGACCTCGTGAGGTGTCTCCTTAATCATCATTCCAACGCCATAGCTATTGATTGTTCCGTTGGCCATTCCAGCCACAAACCACACTGCCATCACAAACCAGTAACTAGGCGCTAGCCCAACAGCAAAACCAGACAGTGAAAGTGCTGCCATTCCATAACCCAGAATTACTAGTTCAGTTCTAGGTTTTACTTTTCTTGATCCAGCAAGAGCGCTGAACAGTAAGGTTCCAATAGCAAAACCTGTTCCAACCAAACCGTAAATGAGCGAGTCAGCACCCAAGATGTTTGTGAGAAGGAAAACATCGCCAACGTTCACCACACTCATGCAAAACACCATTGCAAAAACCATAATCACAAGAGCTCTCAATAGACGATTGTTCATCATGAATTTGAAACCCTGAACCATATCTGTCTTTTCGCCCTCTTTTAGTGCTTCAGGCTTGTGATTCACTTTTATCAGATATGGGACAACTGCAATCAATGTTGTGAATACTCCATCGATAATGAATGTCACAACGTAGCCGGTTTGTTTGACCAAGATTCCAGCCACAGCTGGCCCGAACAATCCAGCTATGGAGAAGTAACTCTGGATGGTTCCCATCGCTCTTCCAATATCATCCTTCTTGGCAAGAGTGGGGGTGAGCTTGCCCCAGGTAGGGCCAATGATTGAGGCACATGTATTAGCTATAAACAAAAGCACCCAGATAGCCCAGGTGTCTAGCGGCAAAGCAAGAGTAAACACAGCAGCTCCACCAATAATGGAAAGTGGAGGAATTACTTGCCTTGTGCTGAAGCGATCAGCAATAGTTCCAGCGAGAGGAGAGAAAAGTATTACGGGAATAGTTCCGACAATAAACAAGGCAGCAACGGCTGCCGGTCCTTGGTCTTTCTCTCTAAAGACAAGGGTGAAGATTGTGAGTTCAGTTCCAAGCAAGCTAAATGCACG
>JBMOFL010000023.1:0-17961 GCA_049314335.1 Rhodoluna sp.
TTGACAACCTTGTTAGCTAGTGCGGAGAGATCAACTCCGCCGCGCATGGCTGAATTCATGTCACTCAATTGATAGACCTAACACTGAGTAGCCCTTGCGATGCTCCGACCAATCTAATCTTTTCGCCGGAACCAGCTACCGGAACATAAAAGAGCAGCATGTTGCTATAGACAATCTTTAGTCCTGTTGCACTACCTGGCGCATTAAGCAGTAGCTTCTGATCGAGCTGGGTAACTGAGACCGCAGCACCGCGAACCTTAGGTTTGATTACAGATGTGTCATTCATGGTAATTGCAACCAGTCCGCCAGATTCAACTGTCAACATTCCTATGATGTTCGGATTTCCTAAAGCATGCTGGAACGCAATAGTTGCACTTACTTTCTCAACATCAGTTTTTTGTTGAATCTGCAATTCAGATAGCGAAGCGTAAAACTCATCGGAAGAAAGATCAAACTCAGGAGCAAACTTACCCTCGAGGCCTCTGTTGATTGTGTTGCCGTATTTGAAAGGCACACTCTTCAAAGGTGTCACAAGGAATGAGGTATCTGCCTCAACTGGAAGCGCGCCTGCAGCTTGAGCAGCTACTTTAGGGAACTTAGCTGCTGGTAGCAGATCAATCAGATACCAGAGTTTGTAGTTGTCTCTAGGTGTTTCTTGCTGCAGGACAAGCATCTGCGGAGCGCTGGTGTCTGATTCAGCTTTGGTGACAACCATGATTGTTCTAGGTTGCCAGCCAAGAGCGGGATCAGGTAACTCCATAGGCAGGGCTACCGTAATCGGATTAGCGACGATGGCTGGAAGCTTAGGAATCTTTTTGCTCTTGGATTGAAGTTGATATTGCACTCTTCTAATTTGTAAGGCTGATCCTGCAACTCGAGTGACCAGCACCTTTTCATCTCTAGCGTTGTCCGCTTCTTTGACTGTGGAGGCAACAGCACTAACGATTCTATTCAGTTGGGAATCAGCAACAACTACATTGACAGACTCATACTTAGGTTCAGTTTCTTCGGTAGTTGCTGCTGGTGTTGAGCAACCAGCAAGAAGTGCCAGGGAAACTATGGCGACAGGCGCAGCCATGAATCTTCTGCGATTTGATTTACCGATAGCCCTTCGACCACGCACAGGAACTTCGGGTCTGATCTTTCTGCGGTACTTAGGTCCTGAAGGTGATTTAGGAATTCTTCTTCTCGGGCCGCGAAGTTTTCTGACGTGCCTAAAAGCTACGAAGTTCATCAAAATAGCAGCTAGCAGTAAGCCGAGTCCACCATAGATGAAAACCATTGGCCAATCAACCAAAGGCTTAGCGTCCCAAATTACAGATATTTTATCCGGAGCCCTACTAAAGCCATTGCTTGCCAACAGAACCCCGGTGTCATCGAACATGCTGACTACGTTCAAAAGTTTATTTTTCACTGTCAGCTGGCTACGCCACATGTCACTGCCTGCAGGATCAGCGTCTAGGCCGCCGGATGTTATGTCTGTGATGTCTGGGTCGAAGGTTTCTGGCTTTAGGTTCAGGCGAACATAGTTCGAATCACCTATCCAGTCCTGGATGTCCCGCTCACGAGCATCGGCATAGAAGATCTCATCAACGCCTTCGGCTTCAACTGAAACCTCACCATCGAAGGCGGTTAGGGTGCTGTTCGGGATAACTACGTATGAATAGGCAGAGCTAACCTGAAAGTCCACCCGATGGCCAGATTCCTGGGCAAAAGGCTCTTTGATGGCAAATCCAACTAAAACGCTGACTGCCGAGGCAACTAGAAGCACTGTGGCTATAACAAAACGCAAAATGCTCCTTTCAGGCTAAACTTGGCTTGTTGACGACCCCGTCTATTCTACCTAAGCCCCTGGAGAGCACCCTTGGCAGCCGATGAGACCGAATTCCCGCTAGTAATGCGAGGTTACGACCGTGGCCTAGTCGATGACTCCATCAAGGATTTCCGCAAAGAACTCATAAATCTGACCAATTTGAACTCTCAACTAGCCCTAGAGCTAAGGGAAGCCCAAAACCGACTGATTGAGTTAGAAAACGAGGCTGCTGAAGCCAAAAGCCCTAGCTATGCAGGTGTTGGCGCGAAAGCTGCCCAAATCCTCAGCACTGCTGAAGAACTAGCTCTTCGATTAGTGGCAGACGCAGAGTCAGAACGTGAAGGCATACTGTCCATGGTCAGTGCCGAGGTTGAACAACAAAAGGCAGACGGTCAGGAATACTACGAAGAATTAGTGTCTGAAGCGCAAAGACGATCAGAGCGAATCATTAGTGCCGCTAGATCAGAATATGACGAAACCCTAGCCAAAGCAAACGTTGAAGCTGAACGCATAATCGAAGAGGCCACCCGTGAAGCCGGAGCGATCCGAGGCGCTATCTCAACCGAGGTAGCCCGAATGAAAGCAGGCTCAAAGCGAGAAATAGAAGTCAAAGAGTCTGCCTCAGCAAGAGAACTGGCTGAGCGAAGACTGATTATGGAACGTGCGCTAACCCAACCAATTGATGAAACTCTTAAGACCTCTTTACTCAGCGAACAGGCAAGAATTGATCTTGACTTGGAGCTAACTGCTAGAAGAGCCGAAGCCGAGCAGACTTACCAAAGAAAATACCAGGAAGCTGTAGCGCAAACACAAAAGTATCTTGATGATGCTAACGCTCAATTGTCGAGTGCGCTAACCAGGTTAGCTGCTGCCCGACTGGAAGCGGAAACTCTTGAGGCGGCGGCGAAATCCATCAATAAAGCAACCACCGCAGAAGCTAGAGAAAAAGCAGATCAAATCATCGTTGCAGCTGAAAGCGAAGCGAGAGCAATCCTCGCGGCCACTCAGGATAAAGTGACCAAACGCTTACACGTGATGGAATCAGCTGAACGTAAACTAACTAACGAACGTGACAGCATTATGGTTTATCTCAATAACCTAAAGCAGGTTATTGATCAGGTAAGTAAAGATATAAAGTAAAGCGAAGGAGCGGGGATGCCAGAGTCAAACAATATAAGAATCAGCCATGCCTATCAAATAGGTTTCCTTGGTGGTTTGGGTGTGCTTACCGCTATCGCTCTGGGTTCTGCAGCAATCTCACTGGCTGGAATCATTACGTCAATCATCACAGCTCTGTTTATCACCCTTGGTCTTGAGCCATTAATTCAACTGCTGCAAAAAAGAGTCAAACGTCGTGGCTTGGCTATTGGAATAGTAGCACTGGGACTTGTTGCCCTATTCAGCGCAGTCATCTTTTCAATTCTTCCAACCCTGATATCCCAAACCAGCACTTTCACCACAAACCTCCCAGATCTAATAAAAGAGTTTGTGAAACTACCTTGGGTTGAAAACTTAGACAGCAGACTCGGTGGAAGCATCAGCACTGCTCTAAATACTGCTGGTGATTTCATAGTCGATAGCAAGAACTGGCCGAACTTGCTCGGCGGTGTGGTTCAAGTAGGAATATCTCTACTCAACGCTGTGATCGGCTTTCTAACCGTTAGCATTCTGACCATTTACTTCATGAGTGCTCTGCCAAGCTTCAAGCGAGTTGGAGTTTCTCTGGTTGCCAAGTCTCAACGCAAAAGAGTTGAAGGTTTAGTTGATCAAGTTATTGGATCAGTTGGACGTTACGTCATGGGCCAGGTGGTGGTTGCATCCATCAACAGTTCTATCTTGTTCACTGTGCTGCTAATTGCCGGGGTTGAATTTGCGGTAGTCCTAGCTTTCATCAACTTCCTACTTGTCTTGATTCCAATCATCGGATCGTTCACCGGTGCATCCATCGTGATATTGGTAACTGCTGCAACGATGACTCCAGAGACCACTCTCGGTGTTGCCATTGCACTTTTGGTGTACATCCAGATTGAGGCTTACCTAGTTGCGCCTAACATCATGAAGAAGGCAGTAAACGTCCCAACAGCTGTAATCGTGGTTTCAGCTCTGGCTGGAGGCGCTTTAGCTGGAATCCTAGGAGCACTTTTAGCTATTCCAACAGCTGCAACAGTTCTTCTCATACTTCGTGAAGTATGGGTTCCTAGACAAGATAAACGCTAGGGACTATAGAAATCAGGTAAAGGGTAGCTAGCTGGGCTAACAACCTTTACTATTTCATCGAGCACCCTCTTGGTCGCATTCTCCCCCACCCAAAGGTGTTTGGCATCCATAACATTTATTAGCTCAATGGATTTGATAACTAGAAAACGTATCGCAGCCTCATCAGGCTTTAGGTAATCATCAAGCTCTGGGATCAGTGCCACCAGTCTCTTATCAACTTGATTCCAACGTTCAAGCTCTTCAACACTTGTTCTGTGCAGTGGTGGGGACAGAAGAACTGCACCCAACACAGCCAAGTCAGGTCCATACTTCAAAGCTAGTTCGGTTCCAAAGGACCAGCCCACCAGCCAAATGTTTGGCAGATTCTGTTCCTTGGCGTAGGCAACCGCAGCCTCAACATCAAACTTCTCCGCAATACCACCATCAAAAGAACCTTGGCTTGTGCCATGGGGTGAGCTGGTACCGCGAGTGTTAAACCTAAGTATCGCCAGATCAGCTAAAGCAGGAAGTCTGTTGGCTGCTTTCCTATAGATATGTGAATCCATAAAGCCACCGGCTGTTGGCAATGGATGAAGCATAACTAAAGTGGCAACTGGGGCTCGGTCCACAGGTAAAGCTAATTCACCAATCAGAGTGAGGCCATCTGAAGTCTTTAGTTCAAGGGGGATTCTTTTTGAAGGTAATTCAATTGAGGAACGAATTTCTATTTGATTCAAAACAATCTACCTTGAAACTTTTTCCAGCAAGCGTCATGGAAGTGACGACGCTTCTCAGGTCCGTAGGCACTCTCCCAAGCCACAATATGTGATATTCCAGTTCCAAAGCTCAGCGAACAAAAAGGGCATGTCCATTTCTTAGACTCTTCGGCATTGTTACCGGACGTGGTCTGCACAGAGAACTCAACCCCGTTTTTGATAACGGTAGTTTTGATGCCATCTCTTAGCCGAACGATGTCAACTGGTTCCTCGTCATCGTTGTTTCTTTGGAACCCTTTAGGTTTATTGTTTCTACCCACGGTTTAGTACCAGTTGAACTTGTTGGAATGAGCCATGGCTCCACAAGGAGCACCATAACGGCTCTTTATGTAGCTAACTCCCCAGCGAACCTGTGTCTTTGGGTTGGTAGCCCAGTCAGCGCCCATCTCTGCCATTTTTCGACCAGGTAGCGACTGAGGAATTCCATATGCTCCAGAAGACTTATTCATAGCGTTCCAGCGCCAGTTTGATTCTCTCTCCCAAAGAGCAACGAGACAGGAATACTGATCTCTTCCCCAATTGTTTGAAGCAACTAAGCGATAAGCGAATTCTTTGATTGAGCCAGTTTCAGGAGTTTCGGCGTTAGCTACATAAATTGCTGCCGCTTCATCGCCGGTGACAATAGCCCAACCACCTCGCTCAAAACTAATCTTCTGCTGAGAAATCAGGCCATAGGTCTGGGTAGCTTCTCCGGTATTGCTGTAGCTGGAGTTATAGGCATAAGCCGATGTCAGAGCGCCACCGTAAGGATCTATAGCCGTGACCATGACATAGCTTGAGATAAAGCTGACGGCAATCAGGTTGGCCGTGAACATTTTGATTTTTCGGGCTATTTGCAGCTTCTCCAAAGCAGGAGTTACTCTGGCCCCAAACATGCGCTGAACGATGCGCTTACCTAGAGTTGGTCTAACTAGTTCGTATCTGCCCATTTGTTCACCGCCTTAGTAATCAACTACCAAGTTTACCCGAAGGTGCTCTTGAAGCCTAGAGGTAACGCCTTAGCCCCTAGGAATCAACTGATTAGGGCAGGTCTTTAGAACTCTGGCCATTGCGTCTCGTTCAGCTTTAGTAACCCAGAGCTTGTATTTAGCCTTCACAGCAATCTGTCTGGCAACATACGAGCATCTGTAACCCTTGTTTGGTGGAAGCCAACTGGCTGCATCGCTATCACTTTTCTGCATGTTGGCAGGGCCGTCAACAGCTAAGAGGTTCAGCGGGTCGTTGTAGAAGGCATAGCGCTTTGAGTATGAGAGCTGTTGAGCTCCTTTTTGCCAGGCATCGCTTACCGCTACGATGTGATCAATCTGCACAGCCATAGATGTGCTCACACCTCTAACAAAGTAAATCTTTCTAGCTGTGTATGGGTCGTTAAGGATTCCTGTTGCAACGGTGCATCGAGGAGAATCACGCCAGGTGATTGATTTTAGATCTCGTCGAAGAATGTAGTTTCGAGCATCGCATTCACCGATGTCTCCCCAACCATCGCTGAACAGGTCTCTGTCGTAACCTGTCTTAGGTGCTCTACCTTTGATGGCTAGCTTTGCAAGAGCTGCAGTGGCTTTGGTTCCTGTTGCAGCCGCGGCAATTGTGGTCTCAACTTGAACGGAGACTAAACCTGAAAAAAGCGCAAAAGCAAGTGAACTAGCGGCTGCCTTTTTGGACAGCTTTTTCGCGCTGAAGTGCTTCAACGACTTTTTCAAGAAAGATGTCAACTTGGTATTCTGCATAACCGCCTCTTTTGGATTTGAATGTTGCCGTGCGAACTTCCTTCACAGTCAATCCTGCCTTAGTTTCAAGACTTTTCCCCAGTTGAGAACATAAATTATCAACCTGTCTGACGCTGTATCCTCGGTTAGGCCAAATCCGCCTTTTAAACTTTCTTCGTTTTGACTTGCCTGTCCTGGTCAAGATAAGTCGCTTTAGTTCCGATAAGTTTTCGGTGTAATCAAAATAGCCAACTTTGAGTAGCTCTTGAGCATATTCCTTAGCTGCAAAAACATCTTCTAGTTTCTCTAGAGCTGCATCAACAACAGATATTGAGTAGCCGTTTCTCTCTAGCTCGAAACGAGTGTTTCTAACATCCAGCGAGCTAACCAAGGGTTTGGAAGCATCGGTGTACTGCTCGCGAGCAAGCTTGAGAAACTCGTCAACCTGGCTGACCTTGTATCCGCGTCTTCTCTTGCCTGAACGGCTAAATGTGTAACTCACCTATCTATTCTCTCAGCACGTTTAGAGGAATCGAACACTGAGGACCATCAAGAGGTATGACATCAGAGCCGCCGGGAGCATGGAGTCTAGGCGGTCCATCATGCCACCGTGACCTGGAATCAGCGAAGACATGTCTTTAACTCCAAGATCACGCTTTATCAAAGATTCAGCAAAGTCACCTAGCACTGCCGCCATCAGGATGACTCCCGCAAAAATGGCACCTAACCACCAAGGTAACTGGAGTAGCCAGACGGTCTGAAGAATTGCACTGGCAAGTCCAAATAGAGCTGAAATGAAGAAACCTTCCCAACTCTTTTTCGGGCTCACCTTAGGAAGCATCGGGTGCTTACCTAGTTTCCTGCCAAAGAGGTAGGCGCTACTGTCAACAATGATCACTGTGGTGACAAAGGTAATAATCCAATACTTACCTTCAACGAAACCATCACGTGCTGGTTCCCTAAACAACAATGCGGCAAAGCTCATGGTTAGTGGAAGATAAATCACCACAAAAGCTGAAGCAGAGAAATCTCTAAAAGCCTCGGCGAATGTGCGCTTGATAGTTCCGCGTTTGATAAAAAGCTCTATGCTTCTCCAGAGCACCAGCGCTGCAACAATAGCCAGCACTCCCATCCATTGGGCTATTTCACCGCCCCAATAGGTCAATGGAATCACGATAAGCGAGCCAATTGTTACAGGGATTCTCGGCACATGCCAGTTCTTTTGCCTTAGCGCTGTTGAAAGCTCCCAGCAGCCTATAGCTACGGCAGTTGCAATAAAGAATATGAATAACTCTTTGACCACTAGAACGGAAGCCAGAAAAGCGAATGAGAGTAGCAACCCAAAAATTATTGCTTGGGAAAGCGACCTACCACCTTTGGCTTCTACTGTGCTCAACTAAACCTCGAGAAGTTCGGCTTCTTTACGCTTTAGAGCCTCGTCGATATTGTCAACGTTGGTCTTAGTTAGCGCTTCTAGTTCTTTTTCCGCACGAGAAAGATCATCATCGCCTGCTAGGCCATCCTTCTTGAGAGCATCTAGATCATCTTTGGCCTTGCGTCTAATGTTTCTAATCGCAACTCTGTGATCTTCGGCCTTAGTTTTTACAACCTTCACATACTCTTTGCGACGCTCTTCAGTTAGATCAGGTAGAGTCACTCGAACTAGAGCTCCATCGTTAGTTGGGTTAGCTCCCAGATTAGGCATGTCTCTAATAGCCTTTTCAATTGCAGCAAGCGCACCCTTGTCATAAGGGGTCACAACAATAGTTCTAGCCTCAGGGTTAGCAATTGAACCTAGCGCAGATAACGCTGTTGGTGTGCCATAGTAATCAACCATAAGTTTTTGGAACAAAGCAGGGTTTGCTCTGCCAGTTCTAATGGTTGCAAAGTCTTCTTTTGCTGACTCGACGGCTTTACCCATCTTCTCTCCAGCAGTAGCCAGGATTTCGGTGATCATGTTTCTCCTTATATGTGTTACTAAAAAGACTACGCTCTTACGCGAGTACCAATGTTTTTACCTAACAGGGCTTTGGTGATGTTACCTTCCGGCTGCATACCAAAAACCACCATAGGCATGTTGTTATCCATGCAGAGGCTAAAAGCCGTTGAATCAACAACCTTTAGGTTCTTGACTAGAGCTTCCTGGTAGGTCAGCTCATCAATTTTCTTAGCCTTAGGGTCCTTCCTTGGATCTGCTGAATAGACTCCGTCAACACCGTTCTTAGCAACAAGAACTTCTGAGGCATGAATTTCTAAAGCTCTCTGAGCAGCAACTGTGTCAGTGGAGAAGTAAGGAAGACCAGCACCTGCACCGAAGATAACAACTCTTCCTTTTTCCATGTGTCTGATGGCACGAAGAGGAATGTAAGGCTCAGTTACCTGAGCCATTGAGATAGCAGACTGAACTCTAGTGTCACAGCCTGCTTGTTCTAAGAAGTCTTGAAGAGCTAGAGCGTTCATAACAGTACCCAACATACCCATGTAGTCGGCACGGGATCTATCCATACCGCGTTGGCTAAGTTCAGCACCTCTAAAGAAGTTACCTCCACCAACTACAACTGCTATTTCTACCTTCTTGGCAGCATCTGCAATCTCTTGGGCAATAGCCGCAACAACATCTGGGTTCACTCCCAGGTTGCCTGCACCAAAAGCTTCACCTGATAGCTTCAACAAAACGCGACGTGGGGTTGATGGCATGAGCATCCCTCTCAAAGACTTGAATTACCTCTAGTTTAGGCCAGCAAAGGAAAAGGCTCGGTCTTTACAGACCGAGCCATTCCAATTTGAATTATTTCTTAGGCGCCTACGCGGTAACGTACGAAAGCAGATACGGTTAGACCGTGCTGCTCTAGTACCTTGGAAACGCTTAGCTTGTTGTCCTTAGCAAAGTCCTGCTCCAATAGACAGTTCTCCTTGAAGAAACCCTTTACGCGTCCTTCAACGATCTTCTCTAGGGCAGCTTCTGGCTTGCCTTCGTTACGAGCAGTCTCTGTAGCAATGCGACGCTCGGTGTCTACGATGTCCTGAGGAACATCTTCAATGGTTAGGTAGGTTGGGCTGAATGCTGCAATGTGTACTGCAACATCATGAGCTGTCTCAACATCTGCACCCTTGAACGCAACTAGAACACCAACCTGTGGAGGTAGATCTTTTGATGTGCGGTGCAGGTATGCATCGATGTTGTCATCTGCAACAACTGATAGACGGCGAAGTTCAACCTTCTCGCCCATGATTGCTGCTTCATCAGTGATTGAATCGCCAACGGTTCTACCAGCAAGAGGAGCTGCTAGAGCTGCTTCAACGGTGTCCGCACCGGCTGCTGCAATTGCATCAGCAATTGTTTCACCTAGAGCTACGAACTTGTCTGCCTTAGCTACGAAGTCAGTCTCACAAGCTAGTTCGATTAGGTAACCTTTGCCTGCAGCAACACGAGCAAGAACGATACCGTTGCTTGTGGTTCTGCCTTCACGCTTGGTAACACCCTTTAGGCCCTTTAGGCGAAGGAACTCCATCGCCTTATCGATGTTGCCATCAGCCTCATCAAGTGCACCCTTGCAGTCCATCATTCCAGCGCCTGAGCGATCGCGCAGAGTCTTTACATCTGCTGCTGTGTAATTAGCCATGATTATTCAGCTTCCTTTGTAGTTTCGTTAGATTCGACAACTTCAGCAACAGGCTCTGCAGCTTCTTCAACAGCTTCAGCTTCTGCAGGAATCTCTACGACCTCTGCTACAACTTCTGCTGGAGTTTCAACTGCTGCTTCTTCCTTTGCTAGATAAGCAGCTTTCTGAACTGCGTTGTCTAGAAGTGCTTGCTCCCAGTCAGCTAGAGGCTGTGCAGCTTCTGGCTTTGAGTGACGCTCTTTTAGACCTTCTGCAACTGCATCTGCAATAACACGGGTAAGTAGGTGAACTGAACGAATTGCATCGTCGTTACCTGGAATACCGATAGTCACATCATCAGGATCACAGTTGGTGTCTAGGATTCCGATAACAGGAATACCAAGCTTCTTCGCTTCGGTAATTGCTAGGTGCTCCTTGATTGTGTCAACAACCCAGATAGCTGAAGGAACCTTGGTTAGTGTGCGAACACCACCAAGAGTCTTTTCTAGCTTTACCTTTTCACGGCTAAGAATCAAAAGTTCTTTCTTTGTGTATCCGCTTGTCTTCTTGTCGGTGAAGTCCATGACCTCAAGTTCCTTTAGACGAGCAAGACGCTTTGAGACAGTCTGGAAGTTGGTCAATAGACCACCCAACCAACGCTCATTGATGTAAGGCATGTTCACACGTTGTGCTTCAGTAGCAATAGCTTCCTGAGCCTGCTTCTTAGTTCCAACGAACATGATTGAACCACCCGAGGCAACTAGGTCCTTGGTGAATTCATATGCCTTGTCGATGTGTGTCAGAGACTTAGCTAAGTCAATGATGTAAATGCCAGAACGGTCAGTTAAGATAAATCTCTTCATCTTAGGGTTCCAGCGTCTGGTCTGGTGACCAAAGTGAACACCGCTGTCTAGCAGCTGGCGAACGGTTACTACTGCCATGGCAGTATCTCCTTTAAGACGCAATAATGCGTCGATCAGTTAATTGTGACAAGCGGTTGCTTGACACACCTGGTGCCGCATCCGATTTACCCGTGAAGCTTTGGGACTGACAAACCGGTATGTTATTCGACACGCGAAGTCGGCCGGCACATAGAAATTCAAGGGATTTATTTCTTGGATTTTTACGGCTGACCGCTAGTTATAAGCATAACAGGGCTAACTAGGGGTTTTCCACCCCCGAAAGCATGAATCAGACTCAACCAAGACTGAACTCGGATACTTGGCTCATGACCCACACTAAAGCACTGTTTCTGCTCACAATCTGGCTGCCGCTAGGGCTCTCACCCAGTCAAGCCATGACCCAAGAGCTACCTTTGACCATGCCCATAGCTCTGCTTCAGCCCCAGGACACCTTGAACCACTACGTGGCACCAATGACAGAGTATGGGGAAGGTCATCGAGGCATAGATCTACCTGTTCTGATAGGTGATCCAGTGCTATCCCCTGCCACAGGGCAAATTAGCTTCTCAGGCAAAGTGGGATACAGAAATGTTGTTTCAATTCAATTCGGCAATAGCCTGACAGCCTCAGTCGAGCCAGTTTGCTCAGACTTACCTGAGGGAACAAACGTGGTTATGGGAGAAACGATCGGCACGGTATGTGAGCCAGATATCGAGTATCTCTGGCACTGTACTGAGACCTGCTTGCACTTTGGCACAAGGACGGAGGCTGGATACTTTTCACCGTTAGCGATTATCGGTGGCCTTGGCCCATCGAAACTTGTTTATCAGGCTCGAGGATGAGCGTTCTTATACCCAGCTCTCAACCTATCGACTGATACGTGGGTATAAATCTGAGTGGTTCCAAGACTGGCGTGTCCTAGAAGTTCTTGCACAGCTCGAAGGTCCGCTCCACCATCTAACAGATGTGTAGCGGCGGTGTGCCTGAGAGTATGGGGACCGGCTACACCCGTGGATGTGTTCACCAAGAGACTCGCAACTAGTTGGTAGACAGATCTAACGCCAAGTCTTTTTCCTCGGGTGTTTAGAAAGAGAGCCTGTTCTCCTGGTGCTGGGTTCAGATTGGCTCGAACATTTAGCCAGTTATCGAGGGCGTCTCTTGCTGGAAGGCCGAAAGGAACAACTCTCTCCTTCGATCCTTTACCAACTACTCTCAAAACATTTCTACCTAAATCAACTGAAACTAAATCCAAACCACAAAGTTCACTAACACGACAACCAGTGGCATACAGGAGTTCAAACACCAAGAGATCTCTTACGGCTGAAGGATCTCCTTCTTTAGCCAATTCTTTGAGGTGCCTAAATACATCTTCTAAAGAATCCTTGCTGACAACTTTAGGAAGATGTCTATCTGCTTTGGGAGATTTCAATCTCTGGCCAGGGTCAGCCACCACTAGATCTTCAGCAGCCAACCAGGCTGTAAAAGATCTGATGGCCGCACTCTTTCTAGCGAGTGTGCTCTTGGCAGAATTACGTTGGCTGACTTCCCATAACCAATCTCTGAGAAGTTCAAGATTCAAATCCTTAACAAGAGTTACTTCTTTACCTTCAAGATAGCTAGCTAAATCCAAAACATCGCTGAGATAACTTTTTACAGTGTTAGAAGAGTAACCGCGAGCAGCATCAAGATTGTCGGCAAACCTTTGCCCTTGGATTGCTATTTCACTCTGCATACTTCAAAGCGTATTTGAGAATTTGACCCAGCCGTTGGAGGTTCGTGAAACAAGCCCCAGTTTCTGAAGTGAACCCAATGTATAGCCAGCTTCACTGAGAGTCATTCCAGAGATACCTGCAACCCTCTCGATGCTTTGCTCGAAGTGAGCCAAACTATCTAAAGCTCTCAACTGCGAAGCATTGAGATCAAATTGAGGTTTGTCCTCATTAACATTCCTGACATTCAAAAGCTCAAACAGGTCAGCAGGTGTGCTGATCAGCTCTGCTCTGCGTTCTCGAATTAGTCGGTGGCAACCAGCGGATCTTGTCGAGTTTATTGGACCAGGTATTGCTCCCACTGGTCTATCGAGTTCATTGGCATGACCTGCAGTGTTAATGGAACCAGATCTGAATCCTGCTTCGATAACTATGGTCGCCTGACCCAAGGCAGCGATCAATCTGTTTCTCTGCAAAAATCTCCAACGAGCAGGAGCAGCGCCAGGTGGCATCTCTGAAATCAATAAACCCGAATGTTGTATCTCTTGAAAGAGATCAAGGTTTCGAGGCGGATAGAGTCGGTCAGGGCCACCGGCCATGACGGCAATTGTTTTACCCCCTGCATCCATTGCGCTCTGGTGCGCTTTAGCATCTATCCCCAGTGCTCCACCTGAAACCACAACGTAATCCTTAGCTACAACAGCCTGAACTAAGTCGTTAGTTACTTCCAAACCATAAGCACTACTTATACGTGATCCAACTACTGAAATAGTTCTTTGGTTAGCCAAAACCTGCACATTACCTCTAACCCACAGCACAGCTGGAGAGGCGTCACCTAAATCAAACAATCCCTTCGGCCAACTGTTTGATTCAGGCGTCAACAGGTACCCACCAATTGAAGCCAACACTTCTAGAGACTTATCGACATTAACTATCTTCAGCCTTCGTTTCCAACACTCCAAGGAGTCTTCAAGAGTTGAAACAAACTCGGGTGCCCTGAAGTGATCTTCTGGTAGTAGTGCGAGTAAGTCTTTAGCTGATTTGGCTTTTCGTATTTCAAATAGTGATTCTTCTGTGCCAAGAATTCTTCTTAGCATTCCGGCCATTGAATCGCCAGGCTCGCAGAGCAGCGACCATGTTGCGGCGGCTTTTTGGTTTAGTTCAGTCACTCAAAGAGTGTGAAACATACAAGATGAGAAAAGGGCTGCTTGAGCTGGGTTGTGGAGAAGTGGCTGCTACTCGCCGACTGTTAGTTCTTTAGGAATGTCGTATGCCTTGCCTGTTAGCTCTTCGATGTTGACATCTTTGAAGGTTAGAACTCTAACGTTTTTTACAAATCGATCTGTTCTATAAATGTCCCAGACCCAGACATCGCTCATGACAAGTTCAAAGTAGAAATCTGTCGCTGTATCAATTCGTTTGAAGTCGACTTCGTTGGCAAGGTAAAGCCTGCGCTCGGTTTCAATCACAAATCTAAAGGTGTCTGCAACTGTTCTGTACTCGCGAAAAAGTGCTAATTCAGCCTCGCGGTCGTAATCGTCAAAATCGTTCTCGTCCATGTGTGTAAAAGTCTATCTCGCAAGAATCTTAGTTAGCCAACTAACTCGATGAACTGGGGAAGGGCCGTGTTCCCGTAGCGCTGAGATATGGCTTTCGGAAGCATAACCCTTGTTAGATGCCAGCCCAAACATTGGGTGCTGGTCATGGATCTCAAGCATTAGCTTGTCTCTAGTTACTTTGGCAAGAACCGAGGCACAGGCAACGGAAACACAATCTCGGTCAGCTTTGGTCTTGACGGTAACCGGCATACCCAGGGCTTTAGACCCCAACCAGTTATGTGAACCATCAAGAATCACCATGACCCCATCCTTAGCAAGTGCTTCTCTAAGAGCTGGGTCTCTAATTAGCTGCTCCAGTGCTCTTGATCCGGCAAGGCTCAGTGATTCAACAATGCCTTTGGTTTCAATCTCCTCAACGGTGGCCATACCAACTGCCCAGCCACTGACCCAAGAACTTACTAGAGGAAAAATCTCTTCCCGAGTTTTTTCAGTGATTAGTTTGCTGTCTTTGAGTTTCACTGGCCAACTTGATAGATCTCTTTGCTTATCTAGTAGGCAGACGCCAACAGCAACAGGACCTGCGATTGATCCCCTGCCTACTTCATCAATACCTATGACGAATCGAGTCCCCGTTTCAAAGAACGAGTTCTCGAAACTAAGGCTTGGGAGTTGGGACGTCTTTGAAGACATTAGGGAAACTATCTAGCCATCTCATGTTCTGTAGAGGCCAGGAGATTACGAAAGCTCGACCAACAACAAAACTCTTTGCAACAAAGCCTTTGCCTGGAGTATCAAGGTTATATCTGGAGTCCTGGCTATTTCCTCTGTTGTCACCCATTACCCAGAATGAATCCTTGGGGACAGTCACATCAAAATCAGTGTCGGAGGGGTTTGAACCTTTGGCTAGATAAGGTTCGACAATAGCTTTTCCATTAATGGTGATGCGGTTATCTAAATCACAACAGACAACTCTGTCGCCGCCCTTGCCGATAACTCTTTTCACTAAGTGTTGGTTGTTATCAGGAGCTGAAATGCCGATAAAAGTTGCAAGAAAGTCGCCAACTTGGGCTAGTGGATGTCCGGATGGTTTCTCTGGAGTTCTACCTAACCAACCACCTGGATCTCTAAAAACTACAACATCGCCGCGCTCTAAAGGAATAACATTTGGAACCAACTGATTGACGATGATTCTGTCATTGATTTGCAAGGTGTCAAACATTGAGCCCGAAGGAATGTAGAAAGATCTCAGAAAGAACGACTTGATCACAAAAGAAATAACTAGTGCAGAAACCAAAATCACAACAGTGTCTATAAGAAAAGCTAGAAGTGCATTTTTAGACTTGAGTTTGCGAAGCTTCTCTCGTGAGGCCTTGAATGGCCCTTTGATCGGCTTTTCTACTTTTTCTTTTCTAGCCATGATTGAAGGCTAAACCCTCTGCCTGATAACTAACTGATACTAGTTTGCGGAATTGGTGTTGTCGCGCTTTTCGCGAATCTTCGCCTTCTTACCGCGCAGGTCGCGTAGGTAGTAAAGCTTCGCACGACGAACTGCACCACGAGAAACAAGTTCAATCTTGTCAAGCACTGGTGAGTGCACTGGGAAAGTTCTTTCAACACCAACCTGGAAGGTCACTTTACGAACGGTGAATGTCTCGCGGACACCAGCACCTGAACGACGAATTACAACACCCTGGAAAACCTGCACACGGCTACGGTTACCTTCGATGATGTTTACGTGGACCTTGACGTTATCTCCAACGCGGAATGCTGGGATGTTGGTTCTTAGGTTCTGTTGATCTACTGAATCTAGGATTTGCATTTTTCTGCCTTCTGTTCTTGCCTGCAGGTCAATAACGGGTATTTGTATAGGTTCTGATTTAGTGCTTGTTTCCTAATCTCCCCTGCGGCAGAGCTTTATTTAGGCAACCTGTACATCTTGCCACAAAAACCCTTGGCAAGCAATGCTAGCCCTCTAGGAGATCAGGCCTAACAGCCTTAGTTCTCTCAAATGCCTGCTCTTTACGCCATTTGGCTATCTCGGCATGGTTACCGCCACGAAGCACTTCAGGGACATCTAGACCTCGCCAAGAGGCAGGTTTTGTATAACTTGGATACTCCAAAAGGCCATCGGAATGAGATTCTTCAGCAAGGCTTTCAGCATTGCCGATGACCCCAGGAATCAATCGAGCAATAGCTTCAATCATGGCTAGAGCTGCCACTTCCCCACCATTTAGGACATAGTCGCCAAGGCTAACAAGTCTTACCTCAGCCTTATCTTGAGCCCATTCAAAGACTCTCTGATCAATACCCTCATAGCGACCACAGGCAAAAACGATGTGTTCCTTGTTTGAAAGTTCTTGGGCGGTTGCCTGCTTGAAGAGCTCTCCGGCAGGAGATGGAAATATCAACACAGTTGAACCATCTGGGTTTAGAAGTTCATCAAGAGCTTCGCCCCAAGGCTCAGGCTTCATGAGCATGCCAGCTCCGCCACCATACGGACTGTCATCGACTGTCTTGTGCTTATCGTGAGTGTATTCACGAAGGTCAACAGCTTCAAACTCGATAACTCTGTTTTCTTGGGCTTTACCTAAAAGGGAGATATCTAGAGCTGAAAAATACTCAGGGAATATCGTTACTGCCTGAATCTTCATTACTCTGATTCAATCTCTTCAAAAAGACCGTTAGGTGGAGTGACTGTGACTGTCTTGGCGGCAATATCAACGGCAGGAACAATGGCCTTAACAAAAGGAACCATAACTTCCCTCTCATCTTTAGTCAGCACAATTAGCATGTCCTGGGCTGGGAAGTGTTCAACACGAACAACTGTTCCGACTTCCACCCCATCACGGATAACATTCAAACCAACCAGCTGCTGGTCATACCAAGCATCTGGCTCAACCGGAAGTTCCTCAAGGTTTTGTTCGACCAAAAGAATTGCCTTGATCAGAGTTTCAGCATCTTCCCTGCTCTCTACCCCTTCAAGGAATAAAACAGGTTGGGCGTTATACATGCGCATTTCTTTTACGGTTACAGTTTTGCCATACCAAGGAGATGTTTCTGGAACCTGAAGTTCGAATGTCGCCCCTGGAACAAAACGTTCGTTGGGAGCATCGGTGTAAAGCTCTAGCTTGATAGCACCTTTTAGGCCGTGGGCCTTTAATAACCGACCGACCCGAAGGGTGGTCTGCTTAGAAATTGTTATCTACTACGTCTACGCGCACCTTCTTGCCATCGGCAAGAGCGTTAATGATGGTGCGCAGGGCTTTGGCTGTGCGTCCGTTGCGCCCGATCACTCGGCCAAGGTCGTCAGGGTGAACGTGTATCTCTAACAAATCTCCACGATTAGTTGAGCGTTCAGTGACGTTGACATCCTCAGGATGATCAACAATGCCTTTGACTAAGTGTTCGAGCGCAGCGGATAACACTTTATTAAGCCTCTTTGGTTTCTTCAGCTTCAGCAGGAGTCGCTTCCTCAGCAACTGCTTCTGCTGCAGCTTCTTCAACAACTTCTGCTACTGCCTCAGCTGCTGCTTCTTCAACAACTTCAGCAACTGCTTCTTCAGCAACTACTTCAGCTGCTGCTGAAACTACATCTTCAAGGTTGCCTTCAGCTACTGCTGCATCAACAACTGCATCGATTACATCTTCTGCAACCTTGTCAGCCTGCTTCTTAACAACAATCTCTTCACGAGGCTTTA
>JBMOFL010000024.1:0-15814 GCA_049314335.1 Rhodoluna sp.
CTCTCATCTTCAGAGAAACGATGAACATCGGTTCCAATACCTGTTCGCTGCTCAACTGTGTTTCCTAGCAGTAGCTCTGCATATTCAAGATCAGCTTGCACAGTTATCTTGAAAGCCAGCGCATCACCTAAAACAGATGAGACTAAAGCACCTTGAGCTTGAAGCAGACTTGCATCATCCGTGTGGTCTGCTGACGCATCTTCATAGCCTTTGATTATTTGTTCTCTGGAGAATCCTTGAGGGGTTTGGGCTATGCGTAAACCATCTCTATCAACTGTGCCAAGCACAACATCTTTATTGACATTCTTGATAGTGTCCACAACCGGTAGCACTGGAATTACCGCAGAGCCTGTTTCAATAACTGCCTTAGCGACTCTGTCGAAGACAGCAGATGGAGCGAAACATCTTGCTACATCGTGAATGAGCACAACATCAGCTGACTCCGTCAATTCCTTAAGTGCGTTAGCGATAGAACCTTGTCTTGATAGTCCTCCAGGAGTGAAAGCTAAATCAACTTTGTCACCTGCGAATGCTTTAGCGATGGCTGCAAATTCTTCAACACGATCCTCATGCGAGGCAACAACAACTTGAACTAAATCTTGGACTTGAAGAATGTTTTCCAGAGCATGCTCCAAAAGAGTCTTTTCAGATATTTTGACTAGAGCTTTAGGGATACCGGCTTGTAATCTGTTTCCGTCGCCAGCGGCAACAAGAATGACAGCAATTTTGCTCATTCCCTGCCTCCTACTTTGGGTATGGCTAACTTTTACAGAGAACCTTTAGCTAAAACCTTTTCGATGTGAACCTGAGCGCCAGCTTCATCAACGTTCAGGGCTAGGGCTAGCTCTGAGGCCAGAATCTGCATGGCCTTAGAGAGCATGCGCTTCTCACCAGCTGAAAGACCGCGGTCCTGCTGTCTTCGCCAAAGGTCACGGACGATTTCAGAGACCTTCATGACATCTCCTGAACCAAGCTTCTCCTGGTTGGCCTTGAACCTTCTGGACCAGTTGGTTGGTTCTTCAATGAAAGGCTCTTTCAAGACCTTCTCTACCTGACGGACACCCTTGGCGTCGATCACTAGTCGGATACCAACACCGTCTTGGCTGTCGATTGAGTTCTCAACAGGTACCCAGATCTCTAGGTTTCCCTGCTCGACTAGAAGGTTTAGTGAAAGCTTGTTTTCGCCTCTAACCAGTCTCTTCTTAATGTCTAGGATGTGGGCGGCACCGTGGTGCGGGTAGACGATAGTCATTCCCTTTTTGTACTCGATAACCTTCTTGCCATCTCTGAACACGGTGGCGATTCCCGCTTTGAACTCGTGTGTGATAGTCATTGATAGCTTTCCCTTCGCAAACCCCCAGTTTACCACAGGTTCAATTTTTTCAGCAGGTAGAATTAGAGGGTATTCATCAGGAGGAAAATTGCTAGTTCGTAGAGCTCTTTTAGCGTCAAGCATCGCAATAGCCGCAGTTCTTGGGACATCTGGCTGTAACTTCACAAGTCCAGTTTCATCTCTTGACTATTACGCTCCCAGTGATGGAGCTCAAGCCGACATCGGCAAACTAAAGGCTAGAAACCTGATCTCCTTGCAGGATGAGCAGGGTAACTCTGGTGTGGTTGGTGCTTTTGCTAACTCTGGCAGTAAAGAAATCACTTTCGCTATCAAATACACCAGTGCCGATGGCACACCTGGCTACCGTGAATACACAGTCTATGGTTATCAGGTAATCAACTTCGGCTACCAGGACACCGAGCTTTTGGATCTGAACCTTGGTGGAATGCCAGGAGATATTAGAACAGTTTTGGTTTATACCGACACTGACGAAGCCAGCATCAATGTTCCTGTTATGGATGCAACATTGGTTGAGTATGCAGACCTAGTTGCAAAACTAGGCAATAACTAAACTTCGTATTTGTAACCAAGTCCTCGGACTGTGAGCAAGTGAATCGGTCTTGCTGGGTCATCTTCAATCTTTGATCTCAAACGCTTGATGTGCACATCAAGGGTCTTAGTGTCACCGAAGTAGTTAGCACCCCACACGCGGTCAATAATCTGGCCTCTAGTTAGCACGCGGTTTCTGTTCTCGAGAAGCAGCTCCAGTAATTCGAATTCTTTCAACGGCATGGTGACTTTTTCACCGTTGAAGAACACTGTGTGTCTTTCGATGTCCATGCGGATAGGGCCAGCTTCCAGGATGCCGTTCTCAGCTGCTCTTGGGCCGCCATTTCTTCTCAATACGGCCTTCATACGAGCAAGTAGTTCATTCTTCGAATATGGCTTGGTGACATAGTCGTCAGCTCCAATTTCAAAGCCAATTACTTTATCAATCTCAGTGTCTTTAGCCGTGAGCATGATTACTGGAACATCAGAAGTTGTTCTCAGCGCTTTGCAAACGTCCTTGCCGTTTAGTTTAGGAATCATGAGATCCAGCAGAACTAGGTCTGCTCCTTCTTTCTGAAAAAGAGTTACAGCTTCCTCCCCATCCTCAGCTTCAATAACTTCATAACCTTCGCTTCTCAAGAGATAAACCAAAGGCTCTCTCATGCCAGCTTCGTCTTCAACAACTAATACTCTTGTCATTGCATTTCCTTCTGGTTGTCTGCTTCATGATAGGTAGGGATTCGAAGAGTGAAAGTGGAACCAAGGTTTGGTCTTGAGAAAACTGTGACTTCACCACCGTGATTATTAGCGGCATGTTTGACAATTGAAAGACCGAGACCCGTGCCACCGGTTTCTCTAGATCTAGATGGGTCCACTCGATAAAAGCGTTCGAAGATTCGTTCCTGCTGATCCAATGGAATACCAATTCCTTTATCAGTAACTGTTACCTCGGCATAGTCACTAACCTCTGCCAACCCGACACCTACGTTGCTTCCCGCATCACTATAAAGAACTGCATTTTCAACCAGGTTCTTCAAAGCCATCGATAGAAGCCCTGCATCGCCTTGAACCAAGATTTCTGAAGCGGTATCGGAAGATATTTTCACACCCTTAGAATCTGCAAGAAACTGATTTAGCTCAATGGCTTCATCGACAATTAGGCCTAGGTCAAACACTTCAATCTCTCCCTGAAGGTCACCGGCTTGAATACGCGATAGCTGAATGATCTTTGTGACTAGGGAACCTAAGCGCTTTGATTCACGTTGCAGGTTCTTAGCAAACTTCTTTACCTGCTCTGGGTCTTCGATAGCTACTTGAAGTGCTTCAGATAAAAGTGAGATCGCACTGATTGGTGTCTTTAATTCGTGAGAGATGTTTTCAACGAAGTCTCTTCTGGTTTCATCAAGACGCTTAGCTTCTGTTCTGTCTTCAACTAGAAGAATTACAAGTTCTTCGGACAATCTGGTCGCTCTGGCTGATACATAAAGTTTTGGGGATCGGATGTTCTTTGAAAAGAAAAACTCGAGAGTAACGCTTGCGTTAGTCCTGCGGGCTTCGTTCATGACCTCCACGAGCTCTGTACTTATAACCTTCTCGTATTCAACTAGCCCCATGTCTTTAGCTTTTGGGCTTTGGTTAACTACCTGGTTATCCGCGTCAACGATAACTCCAGCAGTGTCTAGGACTTCGAGAAATTCAACAGCGTCAGCAGCAACTTTTTTAGCTTTTTGCGAACTAACCATGATTTCTCCCTTCAATCCAGTTTTTGAGATTTTTAGACATTGTTTACTGTATTAACACTATTGACTCTTTCGCGCAGTAGACTGTCAAAAACGAGGGAAAAGCCCAGTTGTGTAGGGCTGTTCACCGGAATGTTGGTCATTGTTAACCCGAGACTGTGATGGTTTGAAGAGTTGGAGCTAAAGAGATGAGCGTGCGCGAAGTGTTTCAGAGTGAACTATTCGAAGTCCAGGAACGCCTGGTTGACTTATCCGAGTCTGTGACCGAGATCATGGAGAAGGCGTCCCTTGCTTTCCTGAACTCAGATGTGAAAAAGGCTGACGAAGCCATTGCCCTTGCCGAAATCAACGAAGAGCGCGCTCTGGTTATTGATGAGCTTGCTATCCGTATTCTTTCAAGACAGTCCCCTGTTGCTAGAGACCTTCGCGTCTTGGTAGCAGCCCTTCGAATCAGTGCCTCCCTTGAGCGCATGGGTTCTCTGGCTGGGCACATTGCAACTATTGCTAGGTACCGCTACCCAGATTCAGCAGTGCCTGAATCACTAAGAAAAACTTTCAGCGAGATGGGCGCACTTGACTCTGCCCTAGGTAGAAAACTAACCCAGCTACTTCGCAACACAGATGTGGATCTAGCTCGTTCAATCCAGGCAGAAGATGCACGTGTTGATGACTTGCACCGCTCAGTGTTTGACTTAGTTCTTTCACCAGAGTGGAAAGAAAATGCTATTCACACAGTTGATGTGACCTTGGCTAGTAGATACCACGAAAGATTTGCGGACCACGTTGTTGATATTTCAGCAAAGGTTGCATACCTGACAACCGGTGAATGGTCAGAGCTAGAAAGCTAAGAACTACTTCTTACCTTGATTAGCAACAGCAGCAGCACCAGCTGCAGCAGCCTCAGGATCTAGATATTCTCCCCCAGCAACTAACGGCTTGAGGTTTGCATCTAAACGATAAACCAATGGAATACCGGTTGGAATATTTAGTTCAGCAATATCCGCATCGCTAATTCCATCCAGATGCTTCACAAGAGCACGTAATGAATTTCCATGAGCTGTTACTAGAACTGTTTTACCGGACAGAAGATCTTTGCTGATTTCATTTTCCCAAAGCGGCATCATACGAATAAGAACATCTTTCAAGCACTCGGTCTTAGGGATGTTGTTTCCTAATTCTGCATATCTCTCATCATTAGCCTGCGAGTATTCGCTCTCATCTGAAATCGGCGGAGGTGGAACATCAAAGGATCTTCTCCAGATCTGGAACTGCTCGGGACCATACTGAGCCAAAGTCTCTGCCTTATCTTTACCCTGCAGATCCCCGTAGTGTCTCTCGTTTAATCTCCAGTCACGTTTGACATCTATCCAAGATCTCTCAGCTTCGGCTAGCGCTATGTTGGCTGTGTTGATAGCACGCTTTAGTTTGCTTGTATAGAGAAGGTCTGGCTTAAGCCCCGATTCGGCAAGCAGCGCACCTGCTCGCTTAGCTTCTTGGCGACCTTGGTCGCTTAGGTCAACATCCACCCAGCCGGTGAACCTGTTCTCCTGGTTCCAAGTGGAGTTGCCGTGTCGTAACAAGATAAGTGTGTATTCAGCCATGCTCCAAGTTTATCTAGTTAGCCTAGAGGCTATGGCAATAAAGAAACCGGTTGGTGCTATCACTAGGGGAACCACTAACCCCAACCGACTCAGAAGAGTCGATCGGTTCATCGCCAACCTCCCTCAACTCAAATCGAGAGATTGCATAGTTGTGGACTTAGGTTTCGGAGCAACACCGACAACCTCTATAGAAATGCTGCAAAGGCTAGCTCAAACCAACCCGACCGTAACAGTGGTGGGAATTGAAATAGATAGAGAAAGAGTTGAAAGAGGTATCCCCTTTCAAACTAAGCAGCTGCTCTTTGGCTTAGGTGGCTTTGAAGTGCCCTTACCTAAACCTTTGGAAAACAAGCAAGTTGACGTGATTAGAGCAATGAACGTGCTGAGACAGTATGACGAGAGTGAAGTTCAAGCATCTTGGCAACTCATGCAAACAAGAATTAAGGCTGATGGAGTAATAGTTGAAGGAACCAGTGATGAGCTAGGCCGTATTGCCAGCTGGGTTACTCTTTCCAAAGATAAAGCTGAGAGCTTCACTATTGCTCTGAAACTAAATGAAGTTGATAAACCATCTAAAGTTGCTGAGCGCTTACCTAAGGTTTTGATTCATCACAATGTTGACGGTGAACCTATACATCAGTTACTCAAGGACTTAGATGATGCCTGGTTGAGAAACTCAGCACTCTCAACTTTTTCACCAGCTCAAAGATTTATCGCAACCTGTCGTGATCTCAAAGCATCAGGTTGGCCAATCACCAACAATCAAAAACGTTGGGCTCTGGGAGAGCTAACTTTGAAGTTTGAGGCTATCGCTCCACTAAACCTCAGGTAACTCATTTCTTGCATCATCTTCGCTCATGCCACTGGCACACAACAAATCAACTAGCAGTGGTCGAAGTAATAGCAGCACACTGGCTTCTCTGAGTTGATCGGCTATGCCGAACTTCTTGGGATCTAATTGCTTGATGATTTCAAGTAACTGAGTTTGTGCTAGCTCTAAATCTTCTGAGTCTGATAAACCCTCCCGAAGGTTAGTTACAGCTTCAGCTAGCTGCTCGAAGAGGTCAGCAAGATATGGTCTTGCCACATCATCTTTGAGCAGGAAGTTGACTCGGCGAACTATGACTCTCAGGTTTCTAGTTGCCAAGTCCATAGCCCGCATGAGTGATCTTTGTTTTCTGAGCTCAGGCTTGTGCTTCATCAGGAAGGGGCTGATGCGGCTAATTGACAAAGCGCTGTCTAAGGACATTCGCCAGTTATCAATCAAAGGTTGGGTGGCCCTAGCGTTTTTCAATGCTTGGTTAGACAGGCTCTTATTGGTATCTCTAAGCGCTAAACGAAGATCCTGCAGGGTATCAATAAAGAAGTCGAAGAGCTTATTGGCATCGGTCCTGGCTATACCCCTTGGGTCTCTAGGGATAAGGGCTGTGACTATCAGAGCCATTACTCCACCAATGAGACCATCAAAGGTTCTTATGAAAACACCACCGTCAGGGGCTGGAAGTATTTGCACCAACATGGCTTGAATAGCTGCTGTAACTGCAAAGGCAGAGCTTGCGGAAATGAATCTTGCAGCAAGCAAAACAATCAGCAGCACCAGAGCTATTTGTAATACTCCTGAGCCTAAGTAGATGAGAGAAATTTCACTGATCGCAATTCCAACAACCATGCCAATAGCTGTTTGCAGGATACGTCTTGGTCTGGCATCTCTGGAAAAACCAAGAGAAGTTATACAAACAGTTACGGCAAGTAGTGGTGTGACGTGTTGGAAGCCATAGTGCGCAAGTGAATATGCAAGTAACGCTCCAATAGTGATCTGCACAGCAGGAGCTAGCGACTCAAATACTCTGCTGAATGAATCCTTAGGGCTCCATCTCACTTTTTACCCCTCAACCCACTCACGTCTACAACTGAGCCTGCATCAACTGGAACTATAACTTCTTGGGTAGCACTTAGTTCTTCACCAGTGACTTTAGTAACAATCTTCAACTCCATATCAATAGGAGTATTTCTCTTCACAAGAGCAAGTGCTATTGGACCCATCTCATGATGTTGTCCTGCAGAAGTTATCTTCCCTACAGCAACACCATCTTGGCCAAGGACTTCATCACCCAGGTCAGGTAAGGAATGAGCTGAACCATCAAGGTGTAAGAACACTAAACGTCTTGGTGGATGTCCCAGGTTGTGAACTTTGGCAACTGCTTCTTGTCCTCGGTAACAACCCTTATTCATGTGCACAGCACTTGAGAGCCAATCAAACTCATGAGGTAAAGCTTTGTCATCTATTTCATTAGGGCCTGTAGGTCTACGAGCTGCCACTCTCAGGGCATCCAAAGCCATAGTTCCACAATGCTTGAAATCTTTCCATACTGAATCCAACTGATGTGCAGGCACTAAAGACTCAAGGTATTGCCAAGGTTCAGTTGGGTTCTCACCGTAACGCCAACCACCAACAACTGTTTCAGGCCAAGGATCAGACCATAAGATTGCTGAACCAGAGATGGCTTTAGACCATGTTGCAATAACTGCGTAATCCGCTGTTCTGTTCTCAATAGCAACCTTGGCTCTAAAAACCATTCTTTGTAATTGACTAAGCAGCGTATCTATATCTTCTGAGTAGGTAATCATCCATGTGTTTTCACCGTCATCAACGATGTGAAAGTCTCTGACTATTCGACCCTGAGCATCAAGCCATAAAGCTTCGACCGAAACACCTGGCTTTAGATCATCTAGTTTTTGACTCAATAGGTCATTCAACCAAGTCAATCGATCTTCACCAGAAACTAGTAAAACTGCTTTGTCTTCTATTAGGACAGCAGAAGCCCCAGAAACAAATTCTCTTTGTTCAACTAGAGGGTTAGAAAAGCTCTGAGTCATTGGATGCGATCAAGTTCAACAGAAACCAAAGGCACAAGTTCATCTCTAACAGTTGAAGCAACTTCCATAACCCAAAGGAGTTTTACTACACCTTCTTTAGTTAGGGTTCCATACATGCGTTCACCGTAACCCCAACCTTTGCCAGCATCAATTAGATGAAGTGGCATGTGGCTTCCGGCAACTGTTCTCATATCTATTCTGCCTTTGAGAACTTGTCCTGCATAAAACTCATACGCTCCCCCTGGGTGAATGATCGATGCCTCTATATCAAATCCACCTCGCTCATTTCGAAGAGATTCTAAATCTTCAGCAGAGTTGATCTTTCTTGATCCTTGACCAGGTAACACCAAAGGTCCGTAATCTGCTTCTTCTGCTTCTTTGGCTAAACGCCAGAAACCTAACTCAGCTGGAAGTTCTTTATCCTTCGAGCCGTCAGTCTCATTTCCTAAAAGCCGCGAAGTTGCGTGGTAGGTGAGGTAATTTCCTTCGCCAACTGAGAAGGTAACTTTCTGCTGAAACTTTTGTTCAACTGAATCTTCTTTGGCGGTGTATTTGTTGCTGACCACGCCAATACCTTCCCAAGTGCCAACTAGGAAGGCAAGTGGAGTTAGTTCTAGAGGTAAACCTTCAGGTAAAACGAACAACTAGCGCTGACCCTTGAAGAGCTTGTATAGAACCAAAAGGCTGATACCGCCAATGGCTAGGCCGGCAAGGATAAGTAAACCCAAAAAGAAGATATCGATAGTCAACATAGGTCAAGTTTATGGCTTGAGCAAAATATAGATGCCAGCGAGAGCCAGAATTGCATAGGTTCCGCCGGCAACGTAAATCAAACGCTCAACTATCCCCTCGGTATGCGAGGTAACCAGGTGAACTAGTGAAACCAGGGCTAAGGCGCCGGCAGCTAGAACACCAAAGCCCCTAATGGCCTCACCCTGATCCAATGTCAGGATGACCACCACAGCCCCGAGGGCAACTAATACCCAGACCGAGACAATCGGCAGCCATGCGTTCTTCATAAAGTCCATCATGCCCTATGCCATTGACTGCGGGGGTAGGATTTAAGGACTAAACAGGAGATATTCGTGGCCCATTTGCTCGTTTTGTCTGAGAACACAGACAAAGGACTACTTCCTTCGCTGGCGCTACTCAGCCACAAGGTCAGATACATCCCTGCCGAGCCCGCTGCCCTGATGAACGCTCCTATTGCGGACCTAATCATTCTGGATGCCCGAAAAGATTTAGTGGTGGCCAAATCTCTAGCCAGCTTGCTCAAAACCACAGGTTTATCCTGTCCGCTATTCCTAGTTATAAATGAGGGTGGACTAGCGGCTATGTCTAGAGAGTGGGGAGCTGATGACTTCCTCCTTGATTCAGCAGGACCTGCCGAAATCGACGCTCGAATAAGAGTTGCTCTTGCCAAAGCCACTTTCAAAGAGGCCGATGGAAAGATTCAGGTTGCTGGAGTTGTTATTGATGAAGCGGCCTATTCAGCCAAGGTGAATGGCCAACCGATGGATCTAACCTTCAAGGAGTTTGAATTACTAAAGTTTTTAGCCCAGCACCCAGGACGCGTATTCACCAGAGATCAGCTTTTGAGCGAAGTCTGGGGTTACGACTATTTTGGTGGAACCAGAACAGTTGACGTTCACATCCGAAGACTCAGATCGAAACTTGGCGATCTAGATTCTTTGATTGGAACCGTTCGACACGTTGGATACCGTTTCAATGCCCCAAATGATGAAATATCTGAGGCCTACAGCGGTTACTAACCGTTTACCATTTAGTAAGACAAAACTGCAAGGATTAGGAACATGTCAGAAGAGACCATGGCGATCACTCTCCCACCTGGTGGGCACGATTTGCCACACGACCGTTTCCTAGATCGTGAACTATCTTGGCTTGCATTTAATGAAAGAGTTCTTGAACTTGCTGAGGACAAAACACTGCCCCTCCTTGAGCGAGTTAACTTTCTGGCTATCTTCGCATCCAACCTAGATGAATTCTTTATGGTTAGAGTCGCAGGGCTTAAGCGTCGAATTGAAACTGGTTTAGCAGTTACCTCAAGCTCTGGCTTTGAACCTGCCGAAGTGTTAACTCAAATCAGTGAACTGGCACACAGCCTGCAGCAAAGACACAGCACTTTATTTATCACCGAAATTGAGCCAGCTCTTGCGCAAGCAAGAATCAACATCACCCGCTGGGAAAAACTTGAGCAAGGTGAGCAAGAACTACTCTCTGACTATTACCGTAAACAGATTTTCCCTGTGCTGACGCCTCTTGCAGTTGACCCTGCGCACCCTTTTCCTTACATCTCTGGTTTATCCCTGAACATCGCAGTGATGATCAAACATCCAGATAATGACTCTCGACTTTTTGCCAGAGTGAAAGTGCCACCAACACTCCCGCGTTTCATTAGAGTTCCAGGTGCTAGCGCTGGTGTGAAATTCATCACATTGGAAGAAGTTATCGGTCAACACCTGCAGACTTTGTTTGAAGGCATGGAAATCATGCAGTTCCATAACTTTAGAGTCACTCGTAATGAGGACCTAGAAGTTGACGAGGATGAAGCAGAAAACCTACTCCAAGCCTTAGAGGCTGAGCTTGCTCGTCGAAGACTCGGACCTGCAGTTCGACTAGAGGTTTCAAAGAGCATTGACCCGGTAGTTCTTGAACTACTGATGGAAGAACTAGACATTGAGGAAGAGGACGTCTATAGGCTCGAGGGTCCACTAGATCTAACTGGACTATCAGACATCGCCTTCCTGAAGCGAGCTGATTTACACTACGCCCCGCATCAGCGAGTTACCAATAGATTCCTCAAGGCAGCCGTAGATGAGGGGATAAGCATCTTCAGTGCCCTTCGTAAACAAGACATTCTGCTTCACCACCCTTACGAATCTTTCTCAACAAGCGTTCAGGCATTTATTGAACAAGCTGCAGCTGACCCTAAGGTCTTTGCTATCAAGCAAACCCTTTACCGCACCAGCGGTGACTCTCCAATCGTTGATGCACTAATCAGCGCTGCGAAAGCAGGTAAGCAGGTTCTTGCTTTAGTTGAGATCAAGGCTCGCTTTGATGAGCAGAACAACATCGGTTGGGCTAGAAAGCTTGAGCAAGCCGGAGTTCACGTTGTTTATGGAATTGTTGGCCTAAAGACTCACTGCAAGTTAGCTCTAGTCATTCGCCATGAAGATGGAAAGCTCAAGCGCTACTGCCACATCGGTACCGGTAACTACAACCCAAAGACTGCTCGCTTCTACGAAGACTATGGTCTTTTGACCAGTCGCGATGAAGTTGGTGAAGACATTGCCAAGTTGTTCAACCGTCTGTCTGCGTACGCAGAAGATCTCTCCTTCAATGAAGTAATGGTCTCCCCTGTTGGAGTAAGAGCTGGTCTAACCGCTCTTATCGAAGCTGAAGCGAAGAATGTAAAAGAAGGTAAGCCTGCGGGAATTCAAATCAAATTGAACTCTCTCGTGGACGAACAGATAATTGACTCTTTGTATAGAGCCTCTAAAGCTGGGGTCAAGGTTGAGATCTTGGTTAGAGGCATGTGTTCACTAAAGCCAGGAGTTGCAGGTCTTAGTGAAAACATAACTGTCAGATCAATTCTCGGACGATACCTTGAGCATTCTCGAGTGTTCCGTTTCGTAAACGGTGGAACACCACTTGTATTCATTGGTTCTGCAGACATGATGCATAGAAACTTAGACAGAAGAGTTGAAACGCTAGTGAAATTGAGACAAGAAGATCACCTATCTCAAATTCAGCGACTGTTTGAACTAGCGATGCATCCGCAGGCTAGCTCTTGGAATTTGAACTCCGATGGAACTTGGTTGCGTAATGGCCCAGTAAGTGAAGACACAGAACTGTTCGATCTTCAGGATCAGATTATGTCCAGAACTTTGACCCTTCGCCCTGGGGCAATCTAGTGCAGGTAGTTGCAGCCGGCGCGATTCTTTGGCGAAATGAAAAAGACGGCCTAAAGGTTATGATTATTCACCGCGGCAGATATGACGATTGGAGCTGGCCTAAGGGCAAGCTCGATAAAGGCGAAGGTATTAGCGAAGCTGCGGTTCGTGAAATCAAAGAGGAAACTGGAATCAAAGTTTCGCTAGGGCCAAAGCTTTCTGAGATTCACTACGACCTTCCTAAAGGAATCAAGAAAGTAGTTCACTATTGGTCCGCTCAGGTTTCTGACTCAGCACTTAGGAAACAAGATTTCAAACCTGACGATGAGGTTAGCTCGGTCAAATGGGTTCTGGCTTCTCAGGCTAAAAAGATTTTGACCTATGAGCACGACCATGACCCATTAGATGCCTTGCTCGAACTACACGAATCAGATCTTCTGGAAACCAAACCTATAATCGTTCTTCGTCATGCCAAGGCCACCCCAAGAGATCAGTGGAAGAAGGGTGAGGCCACACGACCGCTACTGCCGAGTGGATTGGTTCAGGCAGCAGCTTTGACTAACACCTTAAATGCCTACGCTCCTAAATTGGTCGTAACTAGCAACTGGAAGCGTTGCATGGACACAGTCTTGCCTTACCTACACAAATACAAGGTGAAGCATGCTGAACGCTCACAGCTGAGTGAACTTGGTGCTAAGAATGGCCCTAAGCGCACAGCCAAACTGATTGACAAGTTAGTTGAGAATGGCAAAGGTTCAGTTATTTGTAGCCATCGCCCCGCCCTCCCAACGATTGTGAAGGCTCTTGGAGAGTATGGAAATAAAGAGCAGCGCAAAGAGCTAGACGAGGTTCTAGACATGAAGCCAGCTCAGTTATTCGTCCTGCACATGTCTAAAGGCAGTGCTAAGAAGGGCCCAAAAATTGTTGCTATTGAAACAGTTACCCCTTCTTTTGACGATTAGTCTTTGAACATGATTAACTCACCGCAGTCATGGCTTGACTGGAAGGAATCCCGTAACCGCTTCTTTGCCAGCCCTCAGGGCTTTCTGGCTATCACCAACATCGTTTGGCTTAACAACGAACCACAAAGCATTGAAGGTCTTACCGGTGTTTGGTCAGCTGAAGGTCACACAGTCCACGTGGTTGACAGTTCAATGGGTGAACACAGCTGGGATGTTCCCCAGGGCAGCGAAATATTCTTTGAACTCGATGGAATCAGAGTTGAGTTAGCCAGTCGAGCTGGGCAGGTTGTTTGTCGACCTAGAGATCCAAACTCCCCAATGCTCAGAGAATTCGAAGGCATTCACACACCAAACTACAACCCGCTTTTTAGTGTCGTTGCAGAATTTGTGGCTCACGAAGCACCCAAGGAAGTTGTAGTTGGGACAGTTGTTGAAGGTATGACCAGTGCCTTCGTTTCTCCTGGCAAGTTGGTCTTTGAATTTGAAGGCAACAGCTATGGACTAACTGCTTTTGATAAAGCTGACAGTGACGATCTAGTTGTTTACTTCAAGGATGCGACCTCTGGAAAACTCTCCTACGGAACAGGAAGATCAGTTACCGCAGCTCATCAGAGCGATAACTCTTTCCTTCTTGATTTCAATTTCTCGGGTAACTTCCCGTGTGCATATACCGATTTTGCAACCTGTCCGTTAGCTCCGCATGAAAACAATCTGCCAATAGCAATTGAAGCTGGCGAGCAGAAACCACCTACCCGCAACACCATCGAAGGCATCAAGGAGCAACTTTCTAAATGAATAATGAAATAGCCAAAGACCTTCCGGTCATGCTTGCCTCGGATGGCAAGCCAGCTATCTGCTTAGTAACTGGAGCGACCGGTTACATCGGTGGCCGTCTAGTTCGTGAACTCCTGCTACAGGGCTACCGAGTTCGAGTAATGGCACGCCATGTTGAGCGATTGACCAGCTACCCATGGTTTAGTCAGGTTGAAGTTGTTGAAGGCGATGCCCAGAACGAGGATGAGGTTGATAGAGCTCTTCAAGGAGTTGATGTTGCCTACTACCTGCTGCATGCACTACACGTTCGAGAAGATTTCGAGAGACTAGAAAAAGAGTGGGCAACAACTTTTGGCAAGATGGCCAAGAAGAACAATGTGAAAAGAATTGTTTACCTAGGTGGCATGGCTGATAGCCAGAGCCAACTAAGTGCTCACCTTTCTTCAAGAGCTGAAACAGGTGAAATTCTCAGAAGCTCTGGAGTGCCAACAGTTGAGCTTCGTGCCGGTGTTGTGATTGGATCAGGTTCAGCATCGTTTGAGATGCTTCGCTACCTAACGGAGAGAATTCCTGTGATGGTAACCCCTAAGTGGGTAACCGTAAGAATTCAACCAATCGCAGTTAGAGATGTTTTGAGATATCTTGTTGGCGCAGCTGGAATCAAGGAAGAGATCAACGACTTCTTCGATATCGGTGGACCAGAAGTACTCACGTATAAAGAACTGATGATGCAGTATGCCGAGGCTGCAGGCCTTCGCAAGCGAATCATCATGCCGCTACCAGTTCTAACTCCAAGACTTTCAAGTGCTTGGGTGGGATTGGTAACTCCAGTGCCTATTACTTTGGCTAGAAGACTTATTGACAGTTTGAAGAATGAAGTTGTTTGTGCCAATGACTCCATCAAGAAATACATTCCAGACCCTAAAGGTGGCCTAATCACTTTCAAGGCTGCCGTTGCCCTAGCCCTAACCCGCATCAAGGAAGCTAACGTGGAAACTCGTTGGTCGAATGCAGCTTTGCAGGGTGGACCAAGCGAGCCACTTCCTACTGACCCAACTTGGGCCGGTGGAACTTTGTATTCAGACGTTAGAACTGAAATAACCAAAGACCCAATCGACAAGGTCTGGCAACGAATTGAATCCATCGGTGGTGACAACGGTTACTCAACCGCTACCTGGGCATGGGAGCTACGCGGTTTACAAGATCGTCTAGTAGGTGGAGTGGGTCTACGAAGAGGTCGTCGTGACCCTTACTTCCTAATCGAAGGTGAAGCGCTGGACTTCTGGCGTGTAGAAGCACTAGATCGCCCGCATCTGCTTCGATTACGTGCTGAGATGAAAATGCCTGGACTTGCTTGGCTTGAATGGAATGCTGAGTCAACTCCTGACGGTGGTACCAAAGTTGTTCAAAGAGCCCTATTCGTGCCTAAAGGCTTACTTGGACACGTTTACTGGTTGACAGTGCTACCTATGCACGGTTTGGTCTTTCCGAGCATGGTCAAGCATATTGCCCATAACACCAAGATCAAACGCCACAAATAGACTGGGGTAATGAAGAAAACAACTCTGGCCATTCTTGCCTTGTTGTTTGTAACCATCGCTTGGGGTGCATCATTTGTTGTCATGAAGCCAGCCATGGTGAAAATACCGGTCTTTGATTTTCTAGCCATTAGATTCACGATCGCAGCAGCTCTAATGATTGCTGTGAAGCCTCAGGTCTTAAGAGCCTTCAGAGGTCCAACGCTACTTTATGGGGTTATCCTAGGTATCGTCTTGGGCTTTAGCTATGTAACCCAAACTATTGGTCTTACTCTTTCCACGGCAGCAATTACAAGTTTCATCACTGGTCTCTATGTAATCCTCACACCAATACTGATTTGGATCCTTTTCAAGAGAAGACCAAATTCCATTGTTGCCCTTGGTGCAGTTCTTGCAACAGTTGGCTTAGGTTTTATCACCATCAAAGATGCGTCCTTTGACTTTGGCCAAATATGGACCATTCTTTGCGCACTTGGTTTTGCACTTCACATCGTGGGCCTTGGTAAATGGTCACCGGGTAAAGATGT
>JBMOFL010000025.1:0-14962 GCA_049314335.1 Rhodoluna sp.
CGGACTCCCCGTGCGGCATTACCTCGGCTAACTCCCCCAGGATCGAAAGATAGCAAGGGTAACTGGGCTCTGATGGGTGTGCGGGGAGTCTCTACACAGGTTCATCCCATTGTCAGGCGAGAGGTTTAGGCTCTAAACGTGTCCACAGCTCTTTATCGTCGTTATCGCCCAGAGTCTTTCTCAGAACTTATAGGGCAGACTCAAGTTACCGTGCCTTTGATGGCTGCTCTTCGTAGCGACCGAGTGAACCATGCCTATTTGTTTAGTGGACCTAGAGGTTGCGGTAAGACCACCTCTGCAAGAATCCTTGCTCGCTGCTTGAACTGTGCTGAAGGACCAACTGATACCCCTTGCGGCAAGTGTGCCTCATGTATTGAGTTATCTAGAGATGGTTCAGGTTCTCTAGATGTTATTGAAATTGATGCTGCTAGCCACAACAAGGTTGAGGATGCTAGAGAACTTAGAGAGCGCATAGCTTTCGCTCCATCAAGAGATAGATTCAAGATCTTCATTCTTGATGAGGCTCACATGGTTACCAAAGATGGATTCAATGCGTTGCTCAAGGTAGTTGAAGAGCCACCTGCCCACGTGAAGTTCATCTTTGCGACCACTGAACCTGAAAAAGTTATCTCAACCATTCGTTCAAGAACCCATCACTACCCTTTCCGTTTAGTTCCACCAGCTCAAATGATTGAGTACTTAGCGGAAATGATTGCAGCCGAGAAGGCAACCGTAGATGAGGGCGTGTTATCCCTTGTTGTTAGATCAGGTGGTGGTTCAGTTCGTGATTCACTTTCACTACTGGACCAATTACTTGCCGGTTCTGAAAAGAATCACGTTACCTACGACCGTGCGGTTGGACTGCTTGGATACACAGACTCTGCACTTCTTGATACCTTTATTGACGCTTTCGGTAAAGGCGATGCGGCAGAAGTGTTTGCTAGCGTCGACCAAGTAATTCAAAGTGGCCAGGACCCACATCGCTTCGTTGAAGATTTATTGGAGCGGATAAGAGATCTAATTGTTGTTGGATCTGTTGGTGAAAAAGCTAAGACAGTTTTGCGAGACATTCCTCAAGATCAACTAGATCGAATGAGATTACAGGTTGAACGATTTGGACGAGCAGAACTTACCTATGCAGCTGAAGTAATTGCTGAAGGCCTCACTCGAATGAACGGTGCAACCAGCCCTAAGTTACAGCTAGAACTTATGGTTGCTAAGGTTTTAGTCCCTTCCCAAGACTCAACAGAGACAGGCTCACTTGCTCGCATTGACAGACTGGAGCGACGCATGGGACTCAGTGGCAATGCTCCCGCTCAGGCTTCAGCACCGGTTGCAGCTGCTCCAGTTACAACTCAAACAGCAGCGGTAGCAGCTGTTGCGCCTGTATCTATTCCGGTGGTTGCACCAGTAACTGATCAGGTTCCAGTTGTAAGCAATGTAGTTGCTCCTGCTGTTACCTGGGTGATGATGAAGAACTCTTGGGAAGAAATCAAAGCCAACCTTTCAAGCAAATCCAGAGCTGCGTGGTTAGTTGTTAGCCCACAAACGCCAGTTGCTTTTGATGGGCAAGTGCTAGATATCTTGTTTGCTAATGAGCACGATAAGAATGTTTTCAAAGCCGGTGGACCAACCAGTCCTAGTGAACTACTACGTCAAGCCATCGTTGAAGTTCTAGGTGTAAGAGTTCAATACCGTGCTGCAGTATCGACTGCAGGAGAGCCTATAGTTCAGGTTTCAACACCAGTGGCAGCGGCACCAACAGAGCCAATTGCTAAGGTTGCAGAAGTTGTTGCAGAGCCTGTAGAAGATCAGAGCAAGGCAGTTAATGACAGTAGAAATAAACTCATTGACGAAGATTCATTAGTCGGAGATTCAGTTCTACGAAATGTATTAGGTGCTGAACCTATTGAAGGAAACTAATTAGATGTATGAAGGTGTCGTTCAAGATCTAATTGATGCTCTGTCAAGGCTGCCTGGAGTTGGGCCAAAGTCTGCTCAACGAATTGCTTTCTATCTCATCCAAACCGATGATGACCAAGCTCAAGAGCTAGCCAAGATTCTCTTAGAGGCTAAAGAGCGTGTGCGTTTCTGTTCAACTTGCTTTAACGTAGCTGAACACGAGTTCTGTAACATCTGTCGAGACCCTAGAAGAACTAAAGAAGCTATCTGTGTGGTTGAAGAGTCTAAAGATGTTCAAGCTATCGAGAGAACTAGAGAGTTCCGTGGTTTCTACCATGTGCTAGGTGGAGCCATTAGCCCGATTGAAGGTATTGGTCCAGATAACCTTCGCATACGTGAGCTTATGTCTAGGCTCAATGATCCTGAGATCAAAGAAGTGATTATTGCTACCGATCCAAACCTGGAAGGTGAAGCTACCGCTACCTACCTAACCAGATTGTTAGTTCCACTGGGCATAACGGTTAGCCGCTTGGCTTCAGGCCTGCCGGTTGGTGGAGACCTTGAATATGCGGATGAAGTAACCCTCGGTAGAGCCTTTGAGGGTCGTCGAGTAGTTAGTTAGCAGTCGTTTTAGGCCCTTTTCGTGGGCTAAACTTAGACAAGTTCAGCGTTGAATTCCCCCCTTTTTCCTAATCTGGAGATCTCAATTGGCGCTAATTGTGCAAAAGTATGGTGGCTCGTCTGTAGGCGATGCCGCCAAGATTAAGCATGTCGCCGCACGCATCATTGAAACCCAAAGAGCCGGTAATCAGGTCTGTGTTGTGGTTTCAGCGATGGGGGACACCACAGATGAACTTCTAGATTTAGCTAACCAGGTCTCAACTAACCCTGAGGGTAGAGAGCTAGATATGCTGCTTACCTCTGGTGAGCGCATTTCAATGGCATTGCTGTCGATGGCAATCAACGACCTAGGTGCCCCATCGCTTTCTTTCACCGGATCTCAAGCTGGAATCATTACCGACGAGGTTCACGGTAATGCACGCATCGCTGAGGTAACACCAGTTCGTGTAGCGGAGGCTTTGGCTGCGGGCAACATTGCCATTGTTGCTGGTTTCCAAGGTTTCAACAGAGACTCAAGAGATATCACTACCTTAGGTAGAGGTGGATCTGATACCACTGCTGTTGCTCTAGCTGCTGCTCTAAATGCAGATGTGTGTGAAATCTATAGCGATGTCGATGGTATCTACACTGCTGACCCAAGGGTAGTTTCAACAGCTCAGAAACTAGATGTTATCGACATCGAATCTATGCTTGAGCTAGCGGCAGCAGGAGCAAAGATTCTTCATATTCGCGCAGTTGAGTTTGCTCGTAGACACAATGTAGACCTAAGGGTCCGATCAACTTTTAGCAATGATCCAGGTACCAAAGTTATCTCTAATGAAGATGGAGTAGAGCAAATGGAAGAGTCAATAGTTTCAGGTGTTGCCACCGATAAGTCGCAGGCAAAGATTACTGTTATCGGTATTCCTGATGTGCCAGGTAAAGCTGCTGCTGTATTCACAACTGTTGCTGAAGCAGGGGCAAACATCGACATGATTGTGCAGAACACTCCTACCGGCTCTGACGTCACAGACAGAATTAGCGACATTAGCTTTACTTTGCCTAAGGGAGAACTAAAGAAGGTGCTAGACGCTCTTGCTCAGAACAAGGATGTTTTGGGATATAGGGAACTTGAAAGTGATGAAGAGATTGGCAAGCTAAGCATTGTTGGTGCTGGCATGAGAACGCACTCAGGTGTTTCAGCAATCATGTTTAGAGCTCTAGCCGAAGCCTCTATCAACGTAGAAATGATATCAACCTCTGAAATTCGCATCTCGGTTATCACAAGCCTTGACCAGATTGATGACGCTGCTCGCGCTGTGCACAAGGCCTTCGATCTTGATGGCGACAGTCCTGTGACTGTTTACGCTGGCACTGGAAGGTAATTAGATGTCTAAACCTAACCTTGCTCTTGTTGGTGCTACCGGTGCTGTGGGCACCGTAATGATTGACATTATCAACAACAGAGAAAACATCTGGGGTGAGATTCGTCTTATCGCGTCGGCTAGATCTGCTGGTAAGAAGATTATGGTTCACGGTGAAGAACTCACTGTTGTTGAACTTACTCCTGAGTCTTTTGATGGAATCGACATTGCTATGTTCGATGTGCCTGATGAGGTATCAGAGGTATGGGCTCCTATTGCTGCTGCTCGTGGAGCTGTTGCAGTTGATAACTCAGGTGCTTTCCGTATGGATCCTGAAGTTCCACTAGTTGTTCCAGAGGTAAATCCTGAGCAGGCTAGAAACAGACCTAAGGGAATCATCTCTAACCCAAACTGCACAACCCTAACCATGATGGCCGCTCTCGGTGCTTTGCACAGAAACTGGACTCTCACTGAACTTGTTGTCTCAAGTTACCAAGCAGTATCAGGAGCAGGAACCGCTGGTATCGAAAGACTACGTAACGAGATAAGTGCTGTTGCAGGTAGCGATGCTGGATTACAAAGTGGCGATGTTGAAGCCTTGTTGGGCAACTCAGGTCTTCAGGTATCAGAATCTCCATTCCCAGCACCAGTGGTTCTAAACGTTGTTCCTTTTGCAGGTTCTCTAAAAGCCGGGGGATACTCAAGCGAGGAGATGAAGGTTAGAGACGAGAGCCGAAAGATTCTTGGTATTCCTGGCCTCAAGGTGGCAGCTACCTGTGTGCGTGTTCCAGTGCTAGTAAGCCACTCGCTAACTGTTCACGCTACCTTTGCTAACCCACTAACAGTTGCTGATGTGCATAAGGCCCTAGAAGAAGAGCCAACTATCAAGTTAGTTGATGACCCAGCTAATGGTCTATGGCCTACGCCAAACATGGTGGCAGGTCAGGATCCAACCTATGTTGGCCGAGTAAGACAGTCACTGGACTTCAATAACTCAATTGAAATGTTTGTAGTCGGTGACAACCTTCGTAAGGGTGCTGCTCTGAACACCTATGAAATAGCAGAGCTGGTTGCCAGCGAATTCTAATTTGCTCGGCTAACCTAAAGGTATGCGCAAGTTCGGGGTTTTACTCTTAGCGGCTATCACCGCTCTAAGTATTTCTGCGTGCGCTCCTTCCACTGAAGAGCCAGAGGTTAAAGTTCCTGAAAAGCCATCGGTTGAAACTCCAATTGTCAATGCGGCGGATTACAGTGACGGCTATGGCGGTTACATCTTCCGCGTAGGTGGTGGCACCATCTGGTGCACAATCAGTGAATCACCTGGTTTTGTGCTTTGTGAACACAGAGATGTTGATGTTGTTTATGAAATCCCAGCTGCACCTGCATCTTGTGAAGGTGCTTGGGGTTACCAAGCAAAGCTTTGGGCCTTCCAACCATCTGAGGGACTTGTGGCTGACTGGTTCTGTTCCAGTGGCTTATTCTCAGATCCTGAGAATGCTTATGACTTACCATCAGGAAGCAAGATTGTGGTTGGGGATATAACCTGCTTCGCTGCAGAAACAGTTGCTCGTTGTGATAACAAGCAGGGCCAATATCTAGCTCTAGGTGCTGATGTGTTTGGGTTCGGTAACTAACCTTTTGCTTTGAGAGTGATAACTCTCACCTCAGGTCGACAAGCTAATCGCACTGGTGCATATATCGAATGACCTAAACCTGCACAAACATTGACCCACAACTTCTTGGCTCTCAAAGGCACAGAATGCAATCCTCTGGCGTATTTGGTTGGTAGATCACAATTAGTAACTAATGCTCTGCCCCAGAAAGGCCAACAAACCTGACCACCGTGAGTGTGACCAGCAAAAACAATATCAGCGGAGCTTAGGTCTTCTAATACTCGAAGATAAGGTGCATGGGTAACTCCAATCAGAATATCTGATGAAGGTAATTTGCTTAGGTCTGCTTTGGCCTTAGTTACATCGTCTCTAAGTTCATGAGGATCGTCAGTGCCAAAGAATCTAATGCTTGTTCCCTTGACATTGAGTCTTGCCGCTGAGTTGTTTAGATTCTGCCAACCGAAAGAATTAAACCCAGCATTTAGCGAATCGGTATCTAACTTTAGGTTTTTGTCTTCTTCACGGTGACGCTCTGATGGATGTAATAGGTATTGAAAAGGATTTCTTTTAGCGGGAGCATACAGATCATTGGAGCCATTGACGAAAACCCCTGGCACACCACTTAGGGGATTGAGAGCTTCGAGTACTGGCTTGATAGCTTTTGGGTGACCTAAGTTATCGCCGGTGTTTATTACTAAATCTGGGTTGACCTTGGTGTTTAGTTTTCTTATCCAACGCTGTTTGTATTTCTGCCAAGGTGCCATGTGTATGTCGCTAATGTGTAGCACGATAATGTCTTGGCTGCCTTTAGGCAAGATTGCTAGATCACTTTTCTTTATGGCGAACCAGAAGCGTTCAATACAGGTAGCCCAGACGATTACACCTAGTGCTAGATATCCCAACCAGAGCATTTGTATAACTAAGGGCCGGAGCTAATCAGCAGCAGGATCGCGCTCGAAGATGGCACAGGTTTACCAGCAGCAGGCATAGTGCCAACTACTTGACCTTCTGGAACTGTCGGGTCCTTGAGGAAGAACTGACCTTGAGAAGGTTGTGGAACGCTAACGGTTGGGAATCCAGCTGAGTTCAGAACAGCTGTTGCTTCAGCGGTAGTCATGCCTCTCACATCAGGAATCTTGGTTAGTCCACCTTGGGAGATGTAGATCTTGATCATGCTGCCACGTGGAACAACGGTCCCAGCCTTCGGGTTTATGTAGGCAACAGTTCCTACCGGCTTAGTTGAAGAAACTGGCCTAATCATGATCTTGGCATTTAGGTCAGCACTAACAATGTTTTGTGATGCCAAATCAGGTACTTGTCCTGCAACCGATGGGATTTGAATCATGGTTGCATCAACCATGTCCTGTGGTGGTGCATCAAATTTCTTACCAGGGTATTTCTTGTTGGCAGTTTTCATTATTGTTCGCCAGATTTCGTGACGAACAGTTCCACCAGGTCTATTGTTTAACCTAATCTTTCGAAGTGAAGTGTTACCCGATACGTTACCTACCCAAACAGCTGTTCCAACAGCTGAGGAGAAACCTGTCATCCAGGTGTGAACACCGGAGTCTGTAGTACCAGTCTTACCTGCAAGAGGAGTGCCATCACCTGTTGATGAAGCTCCACCGGTACCACCACTGATAACAGCCTGCATAGCCTTAGTCATTCCAGCTGCCACCTCAGGTGTTACTGCAGGACTGCAAATAGATTTAGGAACTTGTAATTCGGAATTAGTTCCACGAACCACTACACGGTCAATAGCGATTGGTGAACAGTAAACACCCTTGTTCGCTACACCTGCAACAGCTGCTGCCATGGCTAGCGGTGCAATTTCGTTAATACCTAGAATCGAAGCAGGGTAGGCAACAAGCTCAGTGCCATCAGCACGGTGAATACCAAAACGCATGGCGGTATCTCTAATGTCACAGAGATCTAGTTGGCTGGCCATCGATGCATAGGCTGTGTTGACCGATAGTGCAGTTGCCTGCAGTGCACTTAGATCCTCAGGTTCATCGGCATCGTTACCAGGAGCCCAGGTACCAACCAGAGAACCACAGCGCGAGCTGAAGTCGGTGGCGGCATTCCATTCCTTGATGCGGCCATCAACATGGTCATTGAGTTTGAAGCCTTTGGATAGCCATTCGGCAAGGGTAAAGATCTTGTATGTGGAACCACTCTGGAATCCAGATGATCCACCGTAGTTCTTATCTGCCGAATAGTTCACCGAAGTGTGGCCAGGTAGTCCTGAGTCTGTTTGGTCGAAGATTCTGTTTTGAGTGAGCGCAAGAATTCTTCCGGTACCAACTTCAACGGATACGCTAGAAGCGCCAATCTTTGACTCATCGGTTGGCGGAACCCAAGTCTTTGTTGCCTTGTCAGCTACCTTCTGAAGTTTTAGGTCGATGGTGGTGTAGATATCTAGGCCACCTTTACGTAGTAGAACCTCACGGTCTTCTGGCGTAGGACCGAACTCCGGGCTGTTACGAATATTCCAAACCACGTAGTCACAGAAGAAAGCAGTGGTCTGATCGTTTTCACAACCAACAGGAATCTTTTGAATGTTGAGCTCGATTGGCGAAGCCATATATTCATCGGCTTCTGCCTGAGTGATGTCTCCCTGCTCGGCCATGTTTTTAATTACATAGTTACGTCTACTCAGAGCCCGTTCCTTGTTCTCTTCAACATCAGGTCGATATAGTTCTGCACCTTTGAGCATCGCGGTTAGCATTGCTGCCTGCGGAACGTTCAGGTCCTTAGCTTTGATACCGAAGTAATACTCTGAAGCGGCTTCAACGCCGTTGATGTTTGTTCCAAAGAACGAAAGGTTTAGGTAACCGGCGAGGATGTCCTCTTTGCTGTATTTCTGCTCTAGGGCAAGAGCGAGGCGCACTTCTTGGAACTTTCTCTGCAGAGCATACTTGGAATCAGTTTGCAGTGAGATGGCTTCCTCATCACCACTTAGGACAGCAGCTTCTAGAAGGTTGTTCTTCACATACTGCATGGTGATTGTTGACCCACCAGGACCACGGCCTGCTCTAGTTAGGTTAGTCAGTACCGCTCTTCCGAATGAGATCCAGTCCACTCCTGCGTGTTCGTAAAATCTTGGGTCTTCAGTGTCAATAGCTGCACGAATCATGTTCGGAGAGATGTCTTCGAAATCAACAGAAATACGGTTCTCAGCAAAGAATCTGGCTACCGGAACTGGCTTGCCGTTCTGCATGGCGTAGATGTTTGAGGCGTCAGCCGCGTTAACCGGTTTGATGAAGTCAGGGAGGCTCTCAAAGACTGAGATAGTGGCACTTGCCCCAAGGCCACCTAGCCAGACAAAAGGTAGTAGTAGAGCCATGCTCAGAAGGCCCGCTACTGAACTAAGACCAAAAAGTCCTAGCCAACCTGCCTTTTTTCTGTTTTTCTTACCTGACTCAGCCATAGACTCAAGGTTACCTTCAATCTTTGAGAGGAACCATAAATATGGTCATCTGGGAATACACCGTAACCCCCCTTCCGCCACACAATCCCAAGCAAATACTGGACCATTGGGGTGCCCAGGGGTGGGAACTCGTTCAGGTAGTTACCAGCCCCGAGGGCGGATTTGTTGCATATATGAAGAGAGCTAAGGCCTAAAAATGACTGGAAAAGTAGAAGCAAGACTTATTGAATTGGGCTTTCCACTGCCTGAAGTTGTGCCACCGGTAGCTGCATACATTCCAGCTGTTGCCACAGGCAACCTAGTTATGACTGCAGGTCAGTTACCTATGGTTGCTGGCAAGCTGGTTGCCACTGGCAAAGTGCCTTCACAGGTTTCACCTGAGCAGGCTAAAGAGCTAGCTCAGATAGCTGCTTTGAATTGTTTAGCTGCTGTGAAGTTTGCTATTGGTGATCTAGATCGAATCACAAGAATTGTCAAAGTTAATGGTTTTATTGCTAGCGACCCTGAGTTCACCGGTCACCCTGCAGTGAACAACGGAGCATCAGAGTTTCTAGGTGCAGTCTTTGGTGACATTGGCATTCATGCCCGATCAACTATTGGTGTTGCAGTGTTACCGCTTGATGCTCCAGTTGAAGTTGAACTGATAGTTGAGTTCAACTAGTCATTAGCTCCACTGTGTAACTTGTCATTGATGGAGTTCATCACTGATGAGTCAGCAAGAGTTGTGGTGTCGCCAACAGGTCTACCTTCAGCGACATCTTTGAGTAGTCTTCTCATGATCTTGCCAGATCGGGTTTTAGGTAACTCTGGAACTACCATGATCTGACGAGGCCTAGCGATAGCACCAATCTTTTCGGTGACCCAGCCTCTGAGCACCTTACCAATCTCTTCTTCGTTAGGCGCATCACCGAGTTCATCTTGTCTAAGGATTACAAAAGCAACTACTACCTGTTCAGTAATCTCGTCCTTAGCTCCCACGACAGCTGCTTCAGCAACCCAGTGGTGCTCAACTAGTGCTGATTCAATTTCAGCAGTTGAAAGACGATGACCTGAAACTTTGATCACATCGTCGATGCGACCTAAGAGCCAGATGTCGCCCTCTTCATCAACGCGAGCGCCATCACCTGCGAAATACTTACCTGGAAATCTTGACCAGTAGGTTTCAACGAACCGTTCTGGGTCTCCCCAAATACCGCGCAGCATGCTTGGCCATGGCTCATCAATAGTTAGGTAGCCAGCTTCACTTCCTTTGGAGGACTTGGTAACCGGAATTCCATTTTCATCAACGATACCTACGGTGATGCCCGGTAGTGCTCTTTGAGCAGAACCTGGTTTGGTTTCCATAGTGTGGGGAACAGGGGAGATCATGATGGAACCTGTTTCGGTTTGCCACCAGGTGTCAACGATTTCACACCTGGAACCACCGACTACTTCGTGGTACCACTCCCAAGCTTCAGGGTTAATCGGTTCACCTACTGAACCAAGGATTCGAAGTGTACTCAGATCATGGCCATCAACAACTGCTCTTCCTACTTTCATAAAAGTTCTAATAGCTGTTGGAGCTGTATAGAAAATGCTTACTTTGTATTTAGCAATGATCTCCCACCAACGCTCAAAGCTAGGAGAGTCTGGTGTTCCTTCGTAGATAACTTGAGTAGCACCATTAGCAAGGGGACCATAAACAACGTAGGAGTGACCAGTAATCCAACCAACATCTGCTGTGCACCAGTACACATCAGTTTCGCTCTTTAGATCAAAGACTGTTCGGTGAGTGTATGAAGCACCGGTTAGGTAACCTCCGGTTGTGTGCAGAATACCTTTAGGTTTCCCGGTAGTTCCAGAGGTGTAAAGAATGAACAACGGGTGCTCTGAATCAAAACCTAGAGCTTCATGCTCGGCTGCAGCTTTTTCTAAAGCCTCATGCCACCAAACATCTCTATCAGTCATTGAGATATCTGAATTGGTTCTTTGCACTACAAGAACATGTTCAATGGATGGGCAGCTATTGTCTTGTAGTGCATGATCAACAGCTTCTTTTAGAGGATGTGCTTTACCTTTACGGAAGCCACCATCAGCTGTAATAACAAGCTTTGCTTCAGCATCATTCACTCGGCTTCTCAGTGAGTCAGCACTAAACCCACCAAAGACAACGCTGTGCACAGCACCGATACGAGCAACAGCCAGCATAGCTATAACTGTTTCAGGAATCATCGGCATGTAGATAGCTACACGATCGCCTGCAGTAATACCTAGATCCAATAGGGCGTTAGCCGCTTTTTTAGTCTCTGCCAATAGTTCGCTGTATGTGTAGGTCTGAGAGTCACCAGGTTCACCTTCAAAGAGGATGGCTACCTTATCGCCGTTACCTGAGAGCACGTGCCTGTCCAGGCAGTTGTAACTTGCATTTATTTGACCATCTTCAAACCACTTGGCAAAAGGCGGATTAGTCCAATCCAGAGTTTTGGTGAACGGCTTATGCCAGTGGAGTCGATTGGCTTGTGCAGTCCAGAAGGACAATCTTTCAGGGCTAGGCGTTAGAAAACTAGCCTTGAAGTTATCGTTCATAGTTGTGATTTTATAGGTGTGACCGAACCAAACTCATGCCTCTGTTCAAAGCGTTACATTCAAGACATCCAGTTGGGGTCACGGCTGAATCAAACTAAAGCTTAGAGAGCCCATAGACCTTGCGGCTGTCATTTTGCTATTGCAAAACTTCTATAACAATTTTCAATATTCACTCTTTTTGTGAGTAAGCGTTCTTGTTATGATTATTCAGTCAGCTTCGGCTGACCTGCGATACATCGATTCCCCCAATCATGTATCGCCGGCCCCGGTCACTCCCCCCAGAGACCGGGGCCCCTTAATTTAACTGGCCTTTTACACACCTCAATTCAGCAGGCTCTTCTCCCCAAAGTCAGGACACGAGGCTAGGAGGATCAGTGTCGCGAGTGAAGATTTCTTCATGACCTCGCTTACTCGCCTTGAAGAGATTCTCAGGGATCCGAAGATTACCGACATCTTGATTGATGGTCATCGCAAAGTCTTAGTTGAAAAAGATGGTGCACTGGTAGTGAGCGCTCAGCTTTTTGAGAGTGACGCAGAAGTCACAAACTGGGTCAAAGACATAATGAGCGCTAACGGATCCAGACTGGATATCGCTAAACCAATTTCAGAGGTGACATTAGAATCCACCGCAGGGCTACTGAGAATTCACGCTGTGCTCTCTGGTGAATGTTCGAAACGAACTCAAGTATCTATACGTAGGCATGCTGTTTCGTCCCTGACTTTAGAAGATCTCTTTCAGAGTGGTTCTATTTCTCAAAGTCAGTTAGAAACTCTTCGACGAGTACTTGAGTCTAAAGAGAACTTTGTCATCATTGGCGGCACTGGTTCTGGCAAGACAACACTGTTGAAGTCGATGCTCAATGAAGTGCTTCTTGAGCGGGTTATCACCATTGAGGATGCACCAGAGCTAAACCTCAGTGGGCACAGTGTTTCATTGGTCACCAGAGCAAGCAACCACGAAGGAGTAGGAGCAATATCGTTATCAAGATTGCTCAGAGAAGCGCTCAGAATGAGACCTGATCGCCTAGTTATAGGTGAGGCCAGGGGAGAAGAGTTACTCGTTCTTCTTCAGGCAATGAACACCGGTCACACAGGCTCAGGCTTCACTCTGCATGCCAACTCAATTCAGGATGTCATTCCTCGAATGCTCGCAACACTCGCAGGCGCAGGAGTCTCACCTGCACTTGCCAAGCTGCTCATAGCCAGTTCGATTTCCTGGGTTATTGAGCTAAAGAGAAACAATTTGCGCCGAGAGGTAATAAAGATTGCGAGGCTCAATGAACTTGACTCCTGATGCAATCAAACTAACCAAGCTTGCAGGACTCTTGAGATCGGGGGTAAGCCTAGAACAAGCTTTGGCAAGTCTCGGTGACGTGCCAACTAATTCAGTTGGGCTTTCCTATATTCTGACTGTTGCTAAGAACTCAGGATCTTCAGTCGCTAATGAAATTGACTCGGTCGCAGCTTTGATAAGAGCTCGGGACAGGTTCACTCAAAGAATCCGAGTAGCTCATGCCAACCCCAAATCAACTTCTCGACTTGTCATCTGGTTACCCCTTCTGACCCTGACTATGGCTCAACTTGTTGGCTGGGATGTGATTGGAACATTTGCTGACAGACCAATAGTGTTTGTTAGTTTCCTTTTTGGTCTTTGCCTGTTGTTGACTTCAAAACTTATTACCGGTCGAATGCTGAGGAAGGCGCAACCAGAAGAGACATCCGCAGGCTTCTATCTTTTAGGTGTTGCCTTGGCAACATCAGGAGGGGCAAGCCTGTTCCAAGCCAAAGAACTAGTTACGAAAACATACATCCAACACTTTGGGAAAGAACCCCCAGACAACGAACTAGTTGAGTTGCAGCACCTCGAACAATTGGTTTCTGAAACTGGTGCCCGAGTTAGTGAGCTTTTACTTAGGCAGTCGCAAAGCATGCAGGAGGCAGAGAATGTCAAAACTGAAATCAAGATTGAGAAGTTAGGTGTCAGGCTGATGCTGCCTCTAGGACTTGGAGTACTACCTGCTTTCGTATTTTTAGCAATTGTTCCACTTATGGTGACCATGCTGGGATCTAAATGAAGGAGAGAGAAAATGATCAAACACATGTGGCTGGACGAAACAGGTGCCAGCACGGCAGAGTATGCAATTCTGACTTTGGCTGCCGTTGGCTTTGCCGGCTTGCTACTAACTGTGCTGAGAAGTCCCGAGGTAAGACAGATGCTCTTAGACCTCGTGAAGTCAGCTCTGACAGTCACCGGAAACACCTAGGAGAACAGGGCTCAGTTACAGCAGAGTTTGCCATTGTCCTGCCGGGGGTGATGCTGATTCTGTTCTTTGCGCTCTCTGTGTTGGCCATGCAGACCAGTAGGGTCGGTCTAGTTGAACTAGCGGCTGAGGGGGCTAGAGCCTTGGCCAGAGGAGAATCGGAAGCCATCGTTGAACAACTCATAGAGGGCGTCGGTTTAGGCAGCCAAATATCCTCAAAGACCAGCTACTCAGATCTGTCTGTCTGCTTGGAGTTGGTCCAATTGAAGGAAATAGCCCCTTTTGGAAGAGAGTTTGCTATTGAACTCAAAGAGATTCAATGTGCTCGAAAGGGAGGCTTATGAGAGGGTTTAGTGACTTTGGAGCGGGTTCTGTCCTAGGTTTGGGTGTTATTTCCGCAGTTTTGGGAATAATGACCCTTTCTCTTGGATTTACTAGTCAGACCCTTGTAATTGCTAGGCTCCAGGCTCAAACCGACAATGCGGCAATAGCTGCTCAGGACGTTTTGAGGGGATTATCAGTGGGTTTTCCCTGCGAAACGGCTGAAGAGATTGTGGAAGAATTTGGCGGGACGCTAGAGGAATGCCATAAAGTCAATTTAGACATCTATATTAGTGTGCGTTCTGAAGTTATGGGTATAGTACATAGAGTTCATGCTCGGGCAACCTCGAGTTAGGCAGTGCAAGGTAGGAGATTCGTGAGTTCAGGTTCAAAGTTAGTAATCGTAGAGTCGCCGGCAAAGGCCAAAACCATTGCCAAGTACTTAGGCGACGAATACCGCGTACTCGCGTCAGTTGGTCACATCCGCGATTTGATCGACCTGAAAGACCTGCCACCTGAGCTAAAGAAGAAGAGCACCATCGGTAAGTTCTCTATCGATGTCGAGGACGACTTTAAGCCTTATTACGCCATCTCCCCAGGAAAGAACAAGACTGTAACAGAACTAAAGGCAGCCTTGAAAGATGCCGATGAACTTTATCTGGCTACTGATGAGGACCGCGAGGGAGAGGCCATTGCCTGGCACCTATTTGATGTCCTCAAGCCAAAGGTGCCTGTCCACCGCATGGTTTTTCACGAAATCACTAAGGAAGCCATTCAGGCAGCGGTTGCCAACACCAGAGCAATTGATGACGACCTGGTAGAAGCTCAAGAAACCAGAAGAGTTGTTGACCGTCTATACGGCTACGAAATATCTCCAGTACTTTGGAGAAAGATTGCTCGTGGACT
>JBMOFL010000026.1:0-14780 GCA_049314335.1 Rhodoluna sp.
CTGCTTCACTTAGAAGAATTCCGAGACCGGCAAGACCGGTTGGGTGGAATTGGTAAAACTCCATGTCTTCTAGTGGAAGACCCTTGCGGTAGATGATGCCAACGCCATCACCGGTAAGAGTGTGTGCGTTTGAGGTTGTCTTGAAGATCTTGCCAAAACCACCGGTAGCAAAAACAATTGATTTACCTTGGAATACGTGCAGGTCACCGGTAGCTAGTTCATAGGCAACAACAGCAGCAGGTCTTTCAACGCCATCAACTGTGTTCATTACTAGGTCAAGAACATAGAACTCGTTATAGAACTCAATGCCTAACTTCACACAGTTTTGGTACAGGGTCTGCAAAATCATGTGACCGGTACGGTCAGCCGCATAACAAGATCTTCTAACCGGAGCTTTGCCGTGATCTCTGGTGTGGCCACCGAATCTTCTCTGGTCGATCTTGCCATCAGGAGTTCTGTTGAAAGGAAGACCCATGTTCTCTAGATCAATAACTGCTTGCACTGATTCTTTAGCAAGAATTTCTGCAGCGTCCTGGTCAACTAGGTAGTCGCCACCTTTAACAGTGTCGAAGGTGTGCCATTCCCAAGAGTCTTCTTCAACGTTGGCTAGCGCTGCTGCCATACCACCTTGAGCTGCTCCTGTGTGTGAGCGAGTAGGGAAAAGCTTAGAGATCACTGCAGTTCTGGCATGAGGTCCTGCTTCAATAGCTGCACGCATACCAGCACCACCAGCACCAACGATAACGACGTCGTACTGGTAGTGGTGAACTTTAACTTCGGACAATTTTTTCCTTAAGGCTTACAAACGTTTGGAAGGTAGCTTTCAACATCCGGGTCGATGCATGGATCGAAAGTTGTGATTACGAGGGTTCCGAGAATGATGAGGGCAACAGCTACAACCCAAAGTGAAACGTTGAGGGTTTTTCCAACCCATTCACGTTCTGAGTAATCGTTGACCAAAGTTCTCATGCCGTTGGTGCCGTGAATGAGAGCTAGCCAAAGCATGATGCCGTCATAGACCTGCCAGAACGGGCTAGCCCATTTACCGGCTACGAAAGCGAAGTCAATTGACTTAACTCCACGCTCAGGAAGAACTAGGTTGACCATAAGGTGGCCCAAGATTAAGAAGATTAGAAGCAGACCTGATACCCGCATGAAGATCCAAGCACGCTTCTCCCACTGAGCGTTTTTTCTGCTTCTAGGCTGGTTTGGTTGTTCAATAACGACGCTCAATTTACGCTCCAAAAGTGTGCATCAGCTGGCGAGGGATCCAGGCGGCCATAAGAATAACGAAAATGGCTATAACTACCCAGAACATCTGGTTTTGGTACTTAGAACCTTTTCTCCAGTAGTCAATAAGAACGACGCGAATACCGTTGAAACCGTGGAACAAGATCGCTCCAACAAGGCCGATTTCGGCTACACCAACGATAGGAGTCTTATAAACCTCCATGACGGAGTTGTATGCCTCAGGGCTTACTCGCACTAGAGCGGTGTCAAGAATGTGAACAAGAAGGAAGAAATAGATGCCAACGCCGGTAATGCGATGTAAAACCCAGGACCACATGCCAATTTTGCCTCGGTACAAGGTACCAGCGGGTCTTCTAGCCACGAAAATCCTCCTTGAATGGCAGTAAATGCCTGTATTTATTGCCTTAATGATAACTGAAGAACTTCACTAAAATCTTCACATCACCTACTGGGTTAGACTTTTGGAACTATGACTGACTCAAGAGAGCCGATGGCTCGATTCTTTTCTGTAATCCCAGCTGGCGGAGTTGGCAGCAGACTTTGGCCACTATCTCGTGCCTCCGCACCTAAGTTTTTACATGACCTAACTGGATCAGGTCAAACCCTTCTTCAAGACACTTGGGAGAGGTTAGCTCCACTATCGGGATCAGATCGTATAGCGATTGTCACCGGAGTTGCTCACAAGAATGCGGTATCGGAACAATGTGAAGACCTTGTTCCAAGCAACCTCTTTCTTGAGCCAAGCCCTAAAGACTCAACAGCTGCTATTGCCTTAGCGGCAGCAATTCTGGTCAAGCGCGAGCCAGATGCAATCATCGGTTCCTTTGCTGCAGATCACGTAATCACCGACAAAAAAGAATTCGCTGAGTGTGTCAAAGAAGCCGTTGCCGTGGCTGCCACAGGAAAGATTGTCACGATCGGTATTGAACCAACTGAACCATCGGTTGGTTTTGGCTACATAAAATCAGGTGAAAAGTTAGACCTACCAGGCAACAAGAGTGCTCGTGAAGTCACGGAATTTGTTGAGAAGCCAAGCATCGAAAAAGCACGTGAGTATGTTTCATCTGGCAAGTACCTCTGGAACGCAGGAATGTTTATAGCTCCAGCAGCCCTAATTCTTGATGTGCTGGCAGAAACTGAACCTCAACTGCATTCCAAGATAGTTACTCTCGCAGACGCCTGGGGCACAGAAAACCAAGAAAAAGTTTTCGAAGATGTTTGGCCAACGCTCAAGAAGATAGCCGTCGATTATTCAGTTGCAGAACCAGCAGCAGCCAAAGGGCTGGTAGCAGTTGTACCCGCTAAGTTTGGTTGGCATGATGTTGGGGACTTTGCTGCTATCGCTGAATTGCAGTCTGGTGGCAAACGCAATCACTTGGCCGTGCTTGGTGAGGTTACCGTGCTTTCAGATAAGTCCAGTGGAATTCTAGTTTCTGAAACAGGACGTCTAGTTGCGCTGATTGGACTTGAGGATGTAATTGTGGTTGATACACCTGATGCGCTGTTGGTGACAACCAAAGAGCATGCTCAGAGAGTTAAGAACCTAGTAGATTCACTCAAGGTCACAGGCCACAGCGACGTTCTCTAAGTCTTACGATTATGAAGAAATACAGGAACATTCTTGCTGCGGCTATCATCGCAGGCCTTTCCTTAGGGATTAGTTCCTGCAGTGCTCAAGTTATTCCTGAGCCAGAGCACAAAGCTAAAACCACTGCCTGCCTAATTCGCTCAACAGTAACAGTCCCAGGCAGCCCTGAGCGTCAACTTGCTGCCGATCTGGTTGAAGCCAAGATTGCCTATGGCCTTGCCGTTCGTGAGATAAAGATTGATGAAACCACTTCTCAAGTTTCAGCGCGTCTGCTGCAGGCACTTCAAGCAGGATGCGTTCTCATGGTCTCGGCAAATACGAACTATCTACTGCCAATGGCCGACTTCGCTAAGGCCCATCCAAAGATGCTTGCACTATTTGTTGGCGGTGAAATAGACAGCGTGAATCAACCTGCCAATTTCAGATGGGTTGCTGATGATATTGAAGCTGCCGCTAGGTTGGCTGGATTCTTTGCAGCCGGTAAATCTGAGTCCGCTCGAGTTCACGTTTTTGCTCAGGGTACTTACTCTGAGTCAGGTTTAATCCAATCGGCATTCAATGCTGGCGTCAGAGATTTCGACGAGAGTTCAAATACAGTAACCGAAACAGTATTGGTTAGACCAGGCATAGCTAAAGCCTTGAATGAGAGATTAGCCACCTTGAACTCCCAAGATGTGGTGGCTATCTTTGGCGGAAGAAGCATCTGGGAGAGCTTGCCTCTAGAGCAGGAGGATGACCCATATCTAATTGGGGCAGATCTGCAACTGGGGGAGAACACATTGGCTTTTGAATCACTGGCTCAGGCCTCTGTCGAACGAAACACCAGTAAGTACCTCCTGGATGCTGTTTCTAGTCTCCTTGACCGACAAGTGGATTCGAACCCTTTATATAGAAAACCAGGTGCTTTGAAGTTCAACACTGTTGAACTCAGAATATCTCAGCCAGATTCGTTACCTGGGTCGCTTTTAGAGGCCCTAAATGCCTACAAACAGGATTTGATCTCTTCTCCTGGACGCTGAATTGTAACGCCTAGATAAATACGTGGTGTTACTGACCAAATGTGTCCTTGGAGGCTAGTAGTGTCTAGGTGTGTGTGGTTGGTGATTGGCACCGACCTAATTAAATCAGGAGGATACAAGTGAACAAAGTTTCACGTAAGGCCGTAGCAGGAGTAGCAATGGCAGCAGCCAGCTTGCTAGTTCTTTCAGGCTGTGCTTCACCAAAGCCAGGCGCAGGATTCATCGAATGTGGTGTTTCTGACGAAGGTTCATGGGCAGACAAGTCATTCAACGAATCAGTAATGGATGGAATGGTCAAGGCCGAAAAGGAGTTCGGTGTAACTCTTGCATCAGCTGAGTCAAACTCATCTGAGGACTTTGCTCCTAACCTAGACGCGATGGTTGCAGAAGGCTGTGACGTTATCTTCGCTGTTGGTTTCAACCTAGTTGACGCAGTTAACGCTGCAGCAGAAGCTAACCCAGAGGTTAACTTCGTAACTATCGATGGTTGGTCAAACGGTGCTACAAACCTAAAGCCAGTTGGTTACAACATGGCTGAGTCATCATACCTAGCAGGTTACGCAGCTGCTTACCACTCAACATCAAAGATCGTTGGTGTTTACGGTGGTCTACAGATTGGTGCAGTAACTGCATTCATGGATGGTTTCTACTACGGTGCAAAGGCATACGGAACTGAGACAGGTCAAGAAGTTACTGTTCTTGGTTGGGATGCAACTACACAGCAGGGTGACTTCATCGGTGGCTTCGCTCCTAACGCTCCTGAAGGCAAGACAATTGCTGCAGGTCACCTAGCAGCTGGTGCTGACGTAATCGTTCCTGTTGGTGGAGACCAGTTCGGTGCTCTTCTAGAGGCAATCAACGAGTCTGGTGTTGACGCAAAGATGATCGGTGTTGACAAGAACATCAGCGTTACTAGCCCAGAATTCGCTCCTTACACTCTTACCTCAATTGAGAAGAGAATGGGTTCAGCAGTTTACGACATCGTGAAGGAACTTGCAGTTGACAAGGTTGCTTTTGCTGGTGGCGGCGACAACGCTTACACAGGTACATTGGCTAACGCTGGTACAGACATCTCAGAGACAGAGTTCTTTGACGATGAGCTAAAGACAAAGCTTGCTGAACTAAAGGCTGGCATTATCGATGGCTCAATCAACCCACTTAGCTAATAATTAGATAAGTAGTTTAGGAACTGCCGAGGCTTAGGCCTCGGCAGTTCTGCTTAAATCTGACCTTGAATAACTTGGGGTAGATTAGTAAAAAGGAAATGCGAAGGAGCCTGTACCTGTTATGAAGCTAGAACTCAGAAACATCACTAAACGCTTCGGTACCCTTGTGGCAAATGACAATATCAGCCTGACTCTAGCGCCAGGAGAAATCTTAAGCCTTTTGGGTGAAAACGGAGCTGGTAAGTCAACTCTGATGAATGTCCTCTACGGACTACTTCAGCCTGATGAAGGCCAGATTCTGCTTGACGGCAAGCAGGTAAAGTTCTCAGGTCCTGGCGAGGCGATGGCTGCCGGAGTCGGTATGGTTCATCAACACTTTATGTTGATTCCCGTTTTCACCGTTGCTGAAAATGTTGTTCTTGGGCATGAACCAACTGGCAAGGTTGGCAATTTAGATTTGGATGCTGCACGCAAACTCGTAAAAGAAATTTCAGACCGATTTGGATTTGACATTGATCCTGACGCAAAGATTCAAGATCTACCTGTTGGAGCTCAGCAAAGAGTAGAAATTATCAAGTCACTAGCCAGAGATGCGAAGATTCTCGTTTTGGATGAGCCAACTGCTGTGTTGACCCCGCAGGAAACTGATGAGCTCATGGATATCATGCGAGGCTTGAGCAAAAATGGCACATCGATTATCTTCATCACGCACAAGCTTCGTGAAGTTCAACAAGTGGCAGACCGAATAATCGTTATTCGACAGGGCAAAGTAGTTTCTGAAGCAAGCCCTAAAGCCACAGCAGGTGAGCTTGCCTCACTCATGGTTGGACGTGAAGTTGATTTGGACACACAAAAGAACAAGGCCAAGCTAGGTGCAGAAACCCTCGTTGTCAAAGACCTAACTGTTCTTGATGACCGAAACCAGCAGATGGTTAATGGCATTAGCTTCTCAGTTCACGACGGTGAGATTCTTGCCATCGCTGGAGTGCAGGGCAATGGTCAAACAGAATTAGCAGAAGCAATTCTAGGTTTGCGCAAGATTCACAGCGGAAGCATTGAAGTCGCTGGGCAGAACCTTACTAAGAGCAACGTGAGACAGGTGCTAGAGGCAGGGGTTGGATACATTCCGGAAGACCGAAAGAAAGATGGGTTAGTTGGGCAGTTCACTATTGCCGAGAACCTGATGCTCGATGGATCCTTCGGCAGCCCTTTTGCCAAGGGTGTTCAGATTGACTTTGCTAAGCGTGATGAAATTGCAGCGAAACTAATCAAAGATTTCGACATTAGAACTCCTTCCGCCGACACCCTGGCTAAACAACTATCTGGTGGAAACCAGCAAAAAGTAGTGGTGGCCAGGGAAATGAGCAGAGACCTCAGGGTGCTAATTGCTTCTCAGCCAACACGTGGAGTTGACGTTGGTTCGATTGAGTTTATTCACGAACAAATCGTTGCAGCGCGTGATGCAGGAAAGACTGTGGTCATTATCTCCACTGAGCTTGATGAGGTGCTGGCATTGGCAGACCGCATTGCTGTTATGTATCGAGGTCGAATTGTTGGGATAGTTGACGCCAAGACATCTAGAGAAAAACTTGGAAAAATGATGGCAGGAATAGCAGCATGAGTAAGAAAAAAGATTTAGCTAAAGTCAAACCTGAACAAGACAAAGCCACCTCAGTACTTCATGAAATTATGGCAGGCGACCCTGTTCGTATTGCTTTGTCCATCTTGCTCGGTTTCATTATTGGTGCAATCTTCATGGTTGTCTTCGACAAGAACGTGGTTAAAGCATGGTCTGATTTTGGCGCGGATCCAATTTACGCAATATCAACCGTTTGGTGGACTATTCAAGATGGTTACGGAGCGCTCTTCCGTGGTTCAATCTTCAACTTCAACGCCAACGACTTCATTGCTGCAATTCGTCCATTTACCGAGACACTTAGATTCGCAGCCCCATTGATCATGGCTGGTTTGGGTGTTGCCCTTACATTCCGAGTTGGTCTTTTCAACATCGGAGCAACTGGACAGATTCTGGTTGGTCTAGCTGGTTCAACCTTTGTTGCTACTCGCCTTGAAATGCCAATCATCATCCACATGCTTGTAGCTGTCTTTGCCGCAGTTGTTTGCGCGATGATTTGGGGAATCATCGTAGGAGTGCTTAAGGCTAGAACTGGTGCCCACGAAGTAATCGTGACCATCATGCTCAACTATGTTGCGCTGTCTTTGTTCACCTATCTTTTGAGACAACCTGAACTTCTGCTAGAAGAAAACGGTGGTGGAACTCCTAAGTCTGACAACCCAGATGGTACCGCTCGTTTAGGTTTGCTGTTCGGTGATGAGTTCCAGTTGCACTACGGGCTGATCTTTGCTGTTTTAGCCACGGTTTTCTACTGGTGGCTTATGGAGAAATCAACTTTCGGATTCAGATTCCGCATGGTTGGACATAACCCTTCTGCTGCTAGGGCTGCTGGTATCAAAGTTGAGAACACTTTCGTCTGGGCACTTGCTATTTCTGCGGGGTTCTCTGGATTGGCTGCTGCTAACCAGGGCCTCAGTGTTGACGGAGGTTTGACCACAAGCATTGAGGCTGGAATTGGTTTTGACGCAATCACTGTTGCTCTGCTTGGTGGGTCTAGAGCCGGCGGTGTTGTGATGGCTGGTTTGTTGTTTGGAGCATTCAAGGCAGGTTCCCCAACGATGCAGGTTGCTGGTGTCTCACCAGAAGTTCTAGGCGTGGTGAAGGCACTGATAGTTCTATTCATTGCAGCGCCTCCGATTATTAGAGCTTTCTATCGCCTGCCAGTTCCTGGACCTAAGGTCTTTGAGGCAGCTCAAAAGGCTAAAGAGGCAAAGGTGATCAAATAATGACGAAAATTGAAGTTACCCCTGGAATGTTTTCTTCGGCTGAAACAAAGCTAAGCCTAAAAACTCCTATCACTCTCTTAGTTGCAGCACTTGTTGTGCTGATCTTCTTCGGCTTCCTAGGAAAAGCCGGTGACATTACTTTTGTGTGGAGCGAAAAGCGTGAAGCAATCCAGCTTCCACCGTTTGTTGTTAACTCAATGCTGTTCTGCACAATTGTTGGCGCATTGCTACTGATGATTGGTTTACTCTCAACAGCGCTAACGATAAGAAAACAAAAAACACCGGTTTGGCTAATTGCAATTTATTCTCTTGGAGCGATGATGGCTCTGCTGGGTTGGTTGGCAACTGAAGCGGCTCAAGGTGTTCAGATGATCTTTATTCTTGGTAACACTTTGGTGCTTGCTATCCCACTGATCTTTGGTGGTATGGCTGGAATCATGTCTGAGCGTGTTGGTGTTGTAAACATCGCCATTGAAGGTCAGCTACTAACTGGCGCCTTTGTTGCATCTGTAGTTGGAACAATTACAGGGAATCTATACGTCGGCATGCTGGCCGCTATGGTGGCTGCAGGCTTGCTTTCTATGGTCCTTGCATCGCTAGCGATTAAATACTTGGTTGAGCAAATCATTATCGGTGTGCTGTTGAACGTTTTGGTAATTGGTATCACCAACTTCCTTTACTCAGCGTGGATTGATGATGACAGCATCAACCTAAACTTCCCTGGCACCTTCGAGAAGATTGCGATTCCTTTCTTATCTGAGATTCCAGTGCTCGGACAGGTTCTATTCAACAACCGCATCACCGTGTATTTGATGTTCATCATGGTTCCTCTGCTTTGGTACATCTTGTTTAGAACAAAGCTTGGGCTAAGAGCTAGAGCGGTGGGTGAGCACCCACTGGCTGCTGACACAGTTGGTATCAATGTTGCTAAGACCAGATTCTGGTGGGTAACTATCGGTGGCTCTGTGGCTGGTTTAGGTGGAGCTGCACTAACCCTTGGAAACGTGGGTTCCTTCGGACGTGAAATGTCAGCAGGTCTTGGTTTTATCGCCCTAGCTGTTGTGATCTTGGGTCGTTGGCAGCCAATCTATGTGACCCTAGGAGCTCTGCTGTTTGGTTTCACCATCATCCTTAAGGTGTGGGCTAACCAGGTTTCTCCTGGTATCCCAGTGGACTTTATTACCATGGTTCCTTACCTTGTGACTTTGGTAGCTGTAGCAGGCTTTGCTGGAAAAGTTAAACCACCGGCTGCCTCTGGTCAACCATATGTGAAGGCCTAATCATGACTCACGAAATCAACTGGGATCAACTCAAAGCGGCAGCAATTGCTGCGATGAAGCACGCCTATGTTCCTTATAGTCATTTCCCAGTAGGTGCTGCTGCACTTGTCGATGATGGCCGAATTGTTTCTGGCTGCAACGTTGAAAACGCTAGCTATGGAATTGGTTTATGTGCTGAGTGTGGTTTGGTAAGTAATCTCAGCATGACCGGTGGTGGAAAGCTAGTTGCTTTCTACTGCGTTGATGGAGCAGAGAATATATTGATGCCTTGTGGTCGTTGCCGTCAGTTGTTATTTGAGCACTCACAAGAGGGCATGCTGTTACAAACTGTCTCAGGAATAAAGACCATTGAGCAAGTTTTGCCAGATGCTTTTGGGCCTCGCGACCTTGCCGAAGGTTTCGGCGCTGATAAACGAAATTAAGGAACCAATTGTCTAAAGAATTTTCCGCAGTTGAGCTAATTGTTGCTAAGCGTGAAAAACAAGAACTCTCAACAGAGCAAATCAATTGGCTGGTTACTAATTACACCAACGGTGTTGTTGCTGACGAGCAGATGTCTGCCATGGCAATGGCAATTCTTCTCAACGGTATGAACAGAAGAGAGATCAAAGATCTCACCTTGGCCATGATTGCTACCGGTGAGAGATTAGATTTCAGCTCACTCACTATGCCAACAGCTGATAAACATTCAACCGGTGGTGTTGGTGACAAAATTACTTTGATGCTAGCTCCCCTTGTTGCAGTGTTCGGTGTTGCAGTTCCACAGTTATCAGGCCGTGGACTAGGTCACACCGGGGGAACTCTAGACAAGTTAGAGGCAGTTCCGGGTTGGCAAGCTTCGCTAACTAATCAGCAGATGCATGACCAGCTAGAGAAAGTCAATGCAGTTATATGTGCAGCAGGAGCGGGTCTTGCTCCAGCGGACAAGAAGCTCTACGCCCTTCGTGATGTGACTGGAACTGTTGAGGCTATTCCTCTGATTGCTAGCTCAATTATGAGCAAGAAGATAGCTGAAGGAACTTCGGCATTGGTTCTAGATGTGAAAGTTGGCTCAGGAGCTTTCATGAAGACCCTAGATAGAGCCAAGGAACTAGCTCAAGTACTTACTCAACTAGGTGCCGATGCTGGAGTAAAGACCAGCGCCCTACTTACAGATATGTCGACTCCTCTGGGCCGCAAGGTCGGTAACGCTCTTGAGGTTGAAGAAGCAGTTGAAGTGCTAGCTGGGGGTGGATCACAAGATCTGATTGACATAACAGTTGAGCTGGCCAGAGAGATGCTTAGACTTTCAGGTAAGGCTGACGTTGATGTTGCAGCAGCGCTAAATGATGGTCGTGCCATGGATAAGTGGAACGAAATGATTAGGGCTCAGCACGGTGACCCAGAAGCCAAGATGGCGGTTGCTAAACATGAACATGTTGTCTTTGCTGAAAGCACAGGTTTTGTGAATGAACTAGATGCTCTTGCTGTCGGCACAGCTTCATGGCGACTAGGTGCAGGTCGTGCTCGTAAAGAAGATCCAGTTCAGTTTGGTGCTGGCATCATTCTGCACGCTAAGCGTGGCGAGAAGATTGAGAGGGGTCAGCCACTTATGACCTTGTTTACAGACGAGTCTGAACGTTTTGATAGAGCTATTGAAGCTCTTTCTGGTGGAGTGAAGATTGAAGATCACGCAGCTTCAAGTTACACACCCCTTATCCTTGACCGTATAAACGCATAAATAAAGAGAAAAGAAAAATGTCAAAACTTAACATCGCATCACTTCCTAAAGTCTCCCTACACGATCACCTAGATGGGGGATTGCGTCCACAGACCATCATTGACTTAGCTGCTGAGATTGGCCATGAACTGCCAGCAACTAACGCTAAAGATCTGAACCAGTGGTTCCTAGAATCTTGTGATTCAGGTTCCTTAGAGAGATACCTAGAGACTTTCGTGCACACCTGTGCTGTCATGCAAACCAAAGAGGGACTCATTCGAGTAGCGAGAGAGTTTGCACTAGACCTAGCCGCTGATGGCGTTATCTACGGTGAAGTTCGCTATGCACCAGAGCAGCACCTCGAAAAGGGCCTAACCCTTGAAGAAGTAGTTGAGTATGTTGAAGAAGGTCTAAGCCAGGGTAGAGCAGAAGTTTCAGCTAAGGGCGGCTACCTAGTCACCGGTCAACTGATTACAGCCATGCGTCAGAACAACAATGCTCAAGAGGTCGCTGAACTAGCCGTTGCCTACCGTGATCGTGGAGTCGTTGGCTTTGACTATGCAGGTCCCGAGGCTGGCTTTAGCCCGTCTCGTCATGCTGAAGTCTTCGCTTGGCTCAATGAGCAACTGATGCCGGTAACCCTGCACGCAGGTGAAGGTGCTGGCAGAGAATCCATCAAGGACGCCATCGTCGATGGCAGAACCCTGCGACTAGGTCACGGTGTTCGAATTATTGAAGACATCTTTGTTGATGCTGAAGATGAGAACCAAAAGGCGCTAGGAGATATCGCGGCTTGGGTCCTAGATCGCGGTATTGCTCTAGAGCTAAGCCCTTCATCTAATCTGCAAACCGGTGCTCTTCCTGATATTGACCAACCACAGATGAGTGATCACCCATTTGACATTCTTTACGGACTTGGTTTCAACGTCACAGTGAACACCGATAACCGTTTGATGAGTGGAACTACTCTCACACGAGAGCTAGAACTCTTATCTGAAACCTTTGGTTACGACTTAGACGATCTTGAACTGTTCCAGTTGAACGCTGCTAACGCAGGTTTCATGGACATGGATGTCAGAGCTGAAATCATTGAACGTATCTCAGATGCTTTTGAGGCTGCTCAGCAATAATGAGTTCAGTTCTCTCTCTCGCACTAGGTCAGGGCTCAATTAAGCTTCAACAGTCCTGTGCCTCTTGGCGTGAGAGTTTTGAACTAGCTGGCCAAGGCCTAGTTGAGAGCAATAGAACAGTTGCTGCTTATACTCAGGAGATGATTCAAGCTTTCGAACAGCTTGGCCCATATATGGTTATAGCACCTGGTATTGCACTGGCTCATGGCAGACCATCTGCTTCAGTTCTGGAAACTGGTTTATCTTTAGTCACCCTTACGACTCCAATTGAGTTTGGCAGTCAATCCAATGATCCTGTCTCGCTGGTGATTGGGTTAGCAGCAACAGATCACGATAGCCACATCGACTTGATGGCAGCACTCAGTGAATTACTAATGAGTGAAGAAAAGGTAACTTTATTGCTGAATGCTACGAAAGAGGCAGAAGTGCGCTCTTACCTTAGTTAAACTGAAGGTATGAAGATTCTTTCGGTTTGTGGGATGGGCATTGGCACCTCAGTGCTGCTGAAAATGAATGCCGAAAAGGTCCTTGAAGCCATGGGAATTGATGCTGAAGTTGTGGCAGCTGATATCACCAAGGCTAAACGCGATGGTGTTGGGGCAGATATCATCCTGACTACCCCCGAACTAGTTGCATTGCTTGAGGGAATGCCTGGGAAGATTGTCCCAATAGATCACGTATTTGATTTAACTGAAATCCGCCAAAAGCTCACGACAGCTCTGCTCTAAAGAGCCCAGGAGTTCCTGTGCACCTGACTTTGAGTCTGCAACAGCCTCTAGATAACACTTCAACTTAGGCTCTGTTCCGCTAGGTCTAATAATCACTCTTCGTCCATCAGCTAAATCAAAGCGCAAACCATCGGTCTGCATCAGTTCTGGGCTGCCCAAACTCATGTCAGTGAACACAGCTGGGAGCCCTGCCAGAGTTTGTGGAGGAGCGGTTCTAATGCTCTGCATGGCCTTACCAATAATGCTCAGGTCACTCACACGAATGGATATCTGACCAGTTGCATAGAAGCCGTAACGCTGACCCAGGTCATCCAGTAGATCCCAGAGAGTTCTGCCATTGGCCTTTTCTCGACGAGCGATGTTGGCAAGCATTAGAGCAGCACTTATACCGTCCTTGTCAGCAACATGGTCTGGGTCAATACAGTAACCAAGCGCTTCTTCATAACCAAAGATGAGATTAGGAATCTTAGATATCCACTTAAAGCCAGTCAGAGTGGCTTTGAAGTCAAGGCTATGGTGTTTTGCAACTTTAGCTAAGGCAGAACTAGAAACAATGCTGCAGGCAAGCACACCAGTAACTGCCTTGCTAGCAATTTCATCAGCCAGGATTAGACCCACCTGGTCACCAGTTAGTCGCTGCCAACCATTCGGTGTTGGCAAAGCCAAAGCAACTCGGTCGGCATCAGGGTCATTAGCAATAATGAGGTCAGCATTTTCCTTAGCAGCTAATGCCATTGCTAGATCCAATGCACCCTTTTCCTCTGGGTTAGGAAAAGCTACAGTCGGGAAGTTACCGTCAGGAGCCACCTGTTCAGGTACTGCAATCAAAGCTTCTGAACCAGAACTTTCAAACAGAGGCTCAATGGTTGCATAGCCAACACCGTGCATGGGTGTGTAAACAATCTTTAGGGGATTACCATCTGATTTACCGCCTGCAAGCAAAGCACTCTCAAGATATGCAGCCCTGATCTCTGGACCAATAATCTTGTAATTCTCTGATTTAGGTAGGTCATCAAAAGTTCTAATGTTAGCAATCTTTGCTATCTCTCCAGCAATTTCCGTATCAACCGGAGAAATAATCTGTGAGCCATTGAAATCACCACCAAGGTATACCTTGTAGCCGTTATCTCTAGGTGGGTTGTGTGATGCGGTAACCATAATTCCCGCACTCAGGTTTAGGTAGCGAGTAGCAAAAGAAACTAGCGGTGTAGGGCCCATCTCATCTAGTATCAGAACTTCAATGCCCATACCTGTGAGGACCTCAGCTGAATCTCTAGCAAAGACATCGCTGTTTACTCGACCATCAAAACCGATAACGACACTGGCCTTTGAGTTTTGGTTTAGTAAGTACTGACCTAGACCTGCTGCTGTTTGAGCAACTAGGACTCTATTCATCCGGTTAGGTCCTGCACCTAGTTCTCCACGAAGACCAGCGGTGCCAAACTCAAGTCTGGTGTGGAATCTAGATTCAAGTCCTGATAGGTCATCGTTATCGAGGAGTTCTTGTAATTCAGCTTTGGTTACAGGATCAGGATCTTGGTTCAACCAAGCTGAAGCTTTTGCCTTTAGTTCTTCTAGAGACATATTTAGAGCTTGGCCACAATCGCAGCAAGCAGTGCACTGATGCGAGGTTCTGCTTCTTTACCAGCTTCAAGTACTTCCTTGTGGCTAAGTGGTGAATCACTGATGCCAGCAGCAAGGTTAGTTGAAAGCGATAGTCCTAGAACTTCAAGACCTGACTGACGAGCAGCGATTGCTTCAAGAGCCGTGGACATACCAACAATGTGAGCTCCCATGTGCTTAGCCATTTGAACTTCAGCAGGAGTTTCATAATGTGGTCCACGGAACTGCATGTAAACACCTTCATCCAAAGATGAATCAACGGTCCTAGCAATGCCTCTTAGACGAAGGGAGTAAAGGTCAGTTAGGTCAACGAAGTTAGCGCCTTCGATAGGGCTAGCAGAGGTGAAGTTAATGTGATCACTGATAAGAACTGGTGTGCCTGGTTTCCAAGAGGTTTTGATACCGCCTGCACCATTGGTCAAGATCATGGTCTT
>JBMOFL010000027.1:0-13942 GCA_049314335.1 Rhodoluna sp.
TCGATGATTTCCTGATCAATGGCAAACTACCTAAAAAAGAAAAGACCTGCTAGGCAATAACAAGGCCATCTCATCGCCATTGTCGAGCTGGGCAAAAGATTGCTTTCTCAAGATGCTTCAATGAGGTAGGGCAGGGTGTCAGCATGTAAAAATACAATGTCGGTGGCCTACCTTAGACTTCTCCGCAAGGGAACATTTCCTTGTATAGAAAGGTAAGATTTGGGTTCAGCAACAGGGGGTGGGGCAGGTGGGGCTTTGCCAAGCCTCCAGGATGTGCATGCAGCACTATTGTCTCAGCTGCCGAAGAGCAGCGATGGCTCCAAAATTGGAAAAGATGGCCCAAACCGAACGCAATATCTATTCAGCGAAAAGCCTAGAGATGCGGCAGAACAGCTATTCAAGAAGTTTGCGCAGGGAAGAAAGCCAATTCCGATGAAGAACGGCAAGGGATTTGTCGTTAAATTTGCAAATGGAGACAGGGTCAACTTCAGGCCAACGTCGAGTTCAGACGGATCCCCAGCTATCGATGTACACATTTCCAGTAAAGGCAAATTGTACAAAATTCATTTTCTAGAAAACAAATAGGAGAATAAACGTTATGGAAAACACACTCACTTTAGAACAGGTCATCGAGCTTAGAGCCATGATAGGTCAGAGATTGGCCTTCATCGCAGGGCCCAATCTTTCAAGCGATTTGAGTTCAGATTTTGTCATTGTTGCCACCGATACTGACCTCTTCGGACTGCAAGGCGATGTTCATCAAGACCTCCTAGAAGGCTTTCCAGAGCTCTACTCATCCATCGAGACATGCACAGTTGAAAAGCATGATCTTGATGAGGCACGAACCCATGGGAATCAATATTTTTTCAAAAAGGGAGAGTGTATTTCGGAGATTTTGTTGGTTCGGGAGAACATTGAATGCTTTATTGATGGCAAACAGGACTGGTTGTACACCTCGGATATTGGGATTGTTCTGAAACTCGAGTCTGGGCATGTGGCAATAACAAGATTGGGTTACCATGACGAAATGTTGCAAGTTACCTACTTAGGTGAGCTGATTGTGGACAATCTTCCTCCAACTTCAGGGAGATTTGACAACGATCTTCATTCAAACTACTCCATCACCAGATCTCTAATCAAAATCTGAATGAATGTTTAACTAGGTTTGAGGCACTTGGTTGAAAATTGTCTACAAGTCTGAATTAGAGTTCTACATCTTCGGTAGAACTATCGCGTCCTATCCTTCAGATTTTCAAGTTGTTGGGCAAGAGCAAATTCCACTTCTTCGTCAGTTGGGGATGGACATGATTCCGAATGACTTGGTCTGTTTTGATCAGATCACACGGGTGAATGATTCTGAGGAAACGGGGCTGCACTTTTTTGCACAAGATAGAAAGTTTCAAAGCGTATTGATACACCCAGAGAGGTATGTAGAGAAATTTTCCCAGTACAAAGTTATTTTGACTCCTGACGTAACCCTGTCACCAGACATGCCCCCATCTGTTCGAATCCAAAATATACGAGCGTCAAGGCAAGCCGGAGCTGTTTGGGAGAGTAGGGGCATCAATGTCGTTCCTTCGGTTCGATGGTCCTGCAAGGATGACTACGAAGTTGCTTTTTCGGGAATTCCATCGCAGAGTATCGTTGCGGTTGGGACTTATGGCGCAACGCGCGATAGGACTCTTCGCCATGCGCTTCTTGATGGCCTAGAAGAATTAGTAAATAGACTTGAACCCGCTGCCATCCTGATTTTTGGATCTTTAGACAGCAGAAATAAGAGAGAGTTAGAGAAACTCACTCAAGTGCGGCAGTTTCTGCCTCCAAGTTGGAGCAAATTTTCATCGCGAGAATTTCCAGTTGATAACGATGACCTGTTTTTAGGCCTTTGACAGACCCCATTTCAATTGAGTGCAACCGTGCTTGTATGCGATGTTCTCCACAATTTAATGTGGCAAGATTGGTCTCAGGATGATGGATTTCGTTCAATAGCCAGACTAAAAGAAAAGACCTGCTAGGCCCGATGCCAAATAACAGATTCCAAGAAGCATATTCCAAGAAATTTAGAGCTTTACTCTCCAACGAACCAAGTGGAACACCACCTTGGTTGGATGTTATAGCCAAAGGTGAAACAGGGGGCTTGTTTCTTCCAACAGACGCACCTTGGGTTGTGCATAGAGACTTCGGTACATTAGTCGGTGGCATCAGAGCTCTTCTCATGCAAGCGCTGCATCCAGGAACTCTTGCTGGAGTTGCTCAACATTCTCGTTACGAACAAGATGCACTAGGTCGACTAGCTGGAACTATTCGTTGGCTAACTGTGACTACTTTTGGATCTCACGAGGCAGTGGCAGGGGAAGCAACTAGAGTCAATCGCCTGCATGATCGAGTGAAAGGTGACTACACCAAGAGCTCTGGTGAAACTCGTTCCTACAAAGCGAAAGACCAAGACCTTCTACTTTGGGTGCACATCGCTTTCACTGATTCTTTTCTAACCTGTCATTTGGATTACGCATGGCGAAAGATTCCTGGTGGCGCTGATGGTTATGTCGACCAGTGGTCAAGATCTGTTGAACCGCTTGGACTTTCAAATGTTCCACACACCAAATCCGAACTGGACTTGGAAATCAAGGGATTCCTTGATCGCAAAGAACTTCGTGTTGATGAAACAACTCAAAGAGTGATTAACTTCATCAGAAATCCTGGACTCCCAGCACCGGTCCGCCCAATCTATAAACTTCTCTTTGCTGCCGCAGTTGTCTCCTTGCGTCCGGAGCATAGAAAAATGTTGGGACTAAGAACTTTACCTAAGTGGCTAGTTGTTCCAGTGACTAGATTCAGCTTGAGAGCGCTACAAACTCTAATTGGCCCAGATTCACCAATTGAAGATGGTGCACTTGCTAGATTACGTCGACTAAACATCATTCAGTAACTGTTCCCAATTGAGCTAAAACGTCAGATAGTCCCCTAAAGTGGGGACTATTCGGCTATTGGGTGCAAGTCGAATTGTTGGCAGAATCGAACTAATCGAGAGGTTAGGACAAAGAATGAATGTTGAAGTTCAGAACCAACCAGCAAGCGATCAGCCAGCACCAGTAAAGCCGCGAGCCAGTACAGGCGTAATCATTGCCCGAGTAATTGGCTTCTCTTGCTTGAGCACACTCGTGATTCCCATCTGGATTATTATCCAGATCATTAGCTATACCAACAGCCTGAATAGTCAGGTAAATCCTGAGCCTATACCGTCTGTACTTGAACTGACACCGTTGGCAGACGAATACAAAGCTCAGGTAACAGAAAATGTTGCGCTTATTCCAAGCTTCAATGAGCCGATAGCAGCCATGTTTAATCGAGGCCTACCTTGTCCAGGGGAGGATGAGTCTCCAGACACTTGCCTAATGTTCACTACCGACAAAGTTCAAGAAAGACAAGATGCGAAGATTTGTAGCGAGGCTTTGGCTTTTGCTAAAAAGCTTGGATTTACTCACGACATAATTCCTGACGATCCAGAATTATCGCGGGAGATTTCTAGCAAATCACAAGCTCGATGCGAAAGTGTCTTGAGTGGTTACCCTAGAAGTGTTGGTTGGGGATGGATCTCGCCCGACTATTTCTTGAGGGGACTAACGTCAAATGGCTCGCCTATCGCGATGCAGGTTTACAGCACTCAATTGTCTCCAATTGACTATTCTCAAGCGCTGCCAAAGCTAAACACGGACGTAAAGAAATTGGCTCAAGAGAAGTTTGAGTACAATCTGATCACTGCTACAAGCTTCGACTTCGAATTTCGAGGTCAGCCGTATCAGTTACCGGACTATTCAGATAGCAAGATTCAATTAGCTGCGATGTTAGATACCTTCGCTTACTACAGAAGATCGAATCCGGAGTTACCAGTCTTCAATGCTGACTTTGCCAGAAACATGATCGCTGACTACAAATCGAAGTTCAGATTTAATGGAAAGGTAGAAGCGTTTTTGGATTCCAAGGGTGAAGTGCACATGGTTCACTTTGTTGATCCGGGGAAGTTAGACATTTGTGTTTCCGTGGGTGCAACTGAGGATGAGTTTACGCAGGAGTTCCCAGAGGAAGTAGAACTGGGAATGGCTGAATCAGGGTTACCAGGTGGTGCTGTTGAACTTGGTGGTGTGCGCAGAGAAGTCACATCACTAAAGGCACAGCCTACTTTTGGAAACTACATGCAGGGAGCCTGTAAGTAGTCCTAGCGGCCAATTTGCTAATGGAAGTAGGCTGTTACTAATAGTTCAATTTGGGCTTCGCGAACAAGGTGGTTTGCATGGTTTCAACTAATGAAAAACTTAGTGCTCAGCAGATAGTCGAATCTGGGGCATGGGAGATTATTAAGTCCGCTTGCTTGACCCTAAGAGGTCACCAGGTTCAAGACGGAAGCATTCCAGAGAAATCAGTCCATAAGATTTGCTCCATAGCCGTTGCTGGAATAGCTGGATCTCTTCGAGAGCTAGCAGGTCAGATTCCTCACGACAAAGAGTATCTAATGGCTTGCGCTACCGACTTTGAGGCTTGGTCTGATGGCGGTTTCCGAATTCCAGATTTCTATGATTCTCTTTCTGTGTTTCATCCAGAACAAAGCAGAATAAATGCAACCCCTCATTTAGTTATCTTCCCTATGTATACCCAGAACGGTTCGACAGATCGCTTTGTAGAGGCAGTAGTACTTGAAGTTATCTGGCCAGAGTTTGTGGCGGAACTGGAAGCCGGAGAGTATTCAAATTCTGCTTTCGTGCCAATTCGTTTTCTAGATTTCACCCCCGGTTATGTGACAAACTCAGCCGTCCTCTTTCCTGAATCAGTAGCAGTGACACCTCGAGTTCCGGCAGGTTCAGAGCCTGGGACTAAAACAAGCTTGCCGATATTTACCTGGGGAGGAATCTTTGCTGACCGTGAAGCAGCTAGGTATAGAAAAGTAGTTGCAGCGGCAGCTGAAATCACAAGAATGGATCTTCCTCAAGGAGTTATTGATCTTTTAGCTAATCAGGACTTAGCGGAAGAAACCTATGTTATGTGGGATTTGATTCATGACAGAACACATATGAGAGGTGATTTGCCTTTTGACCCATTCATGATCAAACAGCGAATGCCATTCTTCCTATACGGCTTAGAGGAACTTCGTTGTGACCTGACAGCGTTTAGGGAATCAGTAAAACTCTTTAGGGCCAAAGATACCGAGGCAAAGCTCCGGCAGCATGCTCAACTAGTTCAATATGCTGTTCTATTTGATCGCATCTTTAGATTCCCACTCAGTGGCAATCGAATCAGAAATTACGATTCAGTGGCAGGCCAGATGCTTTTTGCATACTTGCACCAGCGCAAGGTGCTGCACTGGACTGATACTTCACTATCAATTGACTGGGAGAATCTTCCAGATGTTGTGGTGAACCTTTCAGATGAGATTAATGACCTTTACTGGAGGTCAATTGATAGGCCTAAGATAGTTCACTGGTTAGCCGCCTATGACTTAGTTTCTAGTGTCCTAGCTCCACATCCAGCATCTAAGTGGGCCAAGCGTGATATCCCATTATCTGGTACTACTAGTGAACTAACCGATCAAGTACTAGATGATGAGTTCCCACTATCGATGTTCTATGAAGCACTTCAAAAGAAAATGGCCCCAGTCATCCAAGGCACAATAGGCATAACGGGCAAAAGTTAGAGGGCTGCAGGTAAGTATGAGTTTAACAATCTGTCTGGCAAGTTCGGTGTGAGTGGCGAAGGGAAGTCAAGGGTTATAGTCTCAGATAATCCAACGGCGACGGCTCAATCGTTTTTCAAAGATCTGAGTGCAGGCGGAAAAGTGTCAGAGGTAAGTAAAGGGAAGATTGCTATTTTTAGCGACAAGTCCACGGTGTTTTTTAGAGAGACTTCATCCAGTGGTGGCCCTGCAGTCAACATTAAGTTAACAGGCATTCAAGGTCAAAGGTACAAAATTCATTTTGAACCAACCGGTTGGACAAAAGGTAAGGATAAATAGATTGAAAAATCTACTCACAACAAGAGAAATCAAATTACTCAGCAAGCAAGTTGGGTCGAGGTTCAGCCACTTGGCTGGACCAACACTGTGGCACCACTTGACAGCACCAAAGGTTTACATCACTACCGAGAAAGCAGTCATTGAGCTAGAAGCAAATTGCGAAGAGTTGAAGTTTGGCGAGGAGTGGCTAGACATCAGCAAGATCAATGTAGATGAAGTGGATGTCTCTGTCTTAGAAGATTGTTTTGAAAACGGAAATGTTTATAAGAAATTCTCGGGTCAAGAAATTATTTCCATGAGTTTAGTTAGGGACAATATAACAGGCTCATTAGACGGGGTTCCCAATTTTGACTATGCCTGTCACTCAGCTGTTGCTATTGAATTTGCTGAAGGATTTTTACTAATCTCACTGGAGGACCACAATCTGCCCATGCTTTCCATCACTTATCAGGAAAATTTAAATCTAGAAACGTTACCCCAGGCGTCGAACGAGTTCGAAGAAGATCTAAATCAGCACTTCAATTTTCATCGAGAGATTGAAGCCCTAAAGCGTTAGTGGTGTATTTTTAAAACCAATTTTGAATCTGAATTTGACCGGTTGATTTACGGGGGTATGCCGAACTGGTATCCCGTGGGGCAGCCACTAGCTGGTGAACACCAGATTGCACAACTTGCTCGCGTGATGGTCGATGATGTTCCAAAGTATTTGTGTGCGTTCGATCAGCTAAGTAGAACTGTGAAGCCTGAAGAAACAGGATTACATTTCTATGTGCAGGACAAGAAGTTCAGATCAGTGCTAACCAAACCTGAAAGACACCTGGAGCAATTCCTTCCATTTTCATCCTTGCTAACGCCTGATTTGTCAATAATGAGTGGAATGCCTCGATGGAGGGCTCAGACTTTGTCTGGGCCCTTGCTTGTTTGGTTAGGAAACTAACGATTTAATGGCAGACTAAAACCATGTCAGCAATGAGGCTAGAACATGACCTGCTCGGTGATTACGAGGTACCTTCCAGTGCGTATTGGGGGGTGCATACAGCAAGAGCAGCAGAGAACTTTCCTATTTCGGGAGTTCCTATTGGCCATTACAGATCTCTCATCAGAGCGCTAGCTCTAGTAAAAGAGTCTTGTGCCAAAGCCAACCTAGAAGTTGGCGAACTAGATGAAAAAGTAGCCAGTGCAATAATCGCTGCCTGCCATGAAGTTGAAGCAGGCAAGTTTGACAAAGAATTTATTGTTGATGCTATTCAAGGTGGCGCTGGCACAAGCACCAACATGAATGCCAACGAGGTCATCGCTAACCGTGCACTAGAACTAGCTGGCTTTGAAAAAGGTGATTACGACAAGATTCATCCTCTAAATGATGTGAACATGTCGCAATCAACTAACGATGTTTATCCAACTGCTTTGAAGGTTGCTCTCATCCTTGAAATCAGAGAACTAATCAAAGCTCTTGAATACTTGCGCTCCAAATACAATGACAAGGCCATTGAGTTCAAAGATCTAATCAAGATGGGCCGCACTCAATTACAAGATGCAGTGCCAATGACTTTGGGCCAAGAGTTTGCGACTTTCGCCAGGATGACTCATGAAGATGAGCAGCGTCTGATTGAACTGATTCCTCACCTCAGTGAAATCAATCTAGGTGGAACTGCTATCGGAACTCAACTGAATGCACCTAAGGGATATGCGGAAGCAGCTTGTAAGCACTTGAGTGAATTGGCTGGCTGGCAGTTTGTTGTTGCTGAAGACATGGTGGAAGCAACTCAAGACGTTGGTGTTTTTGTATTAGTTTCTGGTGTTCTAAAACGTGTAGCAGTCAAGCTTTCTAAAACAGCTAATGACTTACGGTTGCTATCTTCTGGACCACGCGCAGGCTTTGGCGAAATCAACCTACCCGCTCGCCAAGCAGGTTCCTCCATCATGCCGGGTAAAGTCAACCCAGTTATTCCTGAGGTGGTCAACCAGATTGCCTTCACAGTAATAGGTAACGATGTCACCGTGACCATGGCCTGTGAAGCAGGCCAGTTACAGCTAAATGCTTTTGAACCAATCATTACTCGATCGCTAATGATGAGCATCATTTACTTACGTCAGGGTTGCTACACCCTTGCAGATAGATGTGTTGAAGGCATTACCGCTAATGCAGCCAGACTCAGGGCTGATGTGGAGAGGTCTATAGGAACTGTTACAGCACTCTCGCCAATACTGGGTTATGAGAACGCGACTCTTGTTGCTCAAACCGCTTTGGCTGAGGACAGCACGGTTAAAGAGGTGGTCCTGAGACTAGGTCTTATGACTGAAGAAGAGTTTATGGACATCTTGGGAGATGTGGACAAACTTGTTAGACCAAACGGTTAAGACTTGTTCTTTGAACTGCGTCGAATCACTAGGTAAGCGCCGAGAACACCGCTACCAATAATGATTGGAACACCCCAAAGTAGTCCCTGCCAGAACCCAGTCATTGGATCAACTTTTAGAGTTAGCGGTTCCTGGCTATCAGCTTTCAGCTCAACGCCATTGTCATCGAAGCATTGGTTGCCCACTCGATCGGTTTCATAACCGATGTTGTTTTCAACGGTTATTTGATAGTCGCCTGAAGCAATGTGTCCATCGTCTGAAGCGTTTCTCCAGAGGACTTTGTATATCCCTGGTTCTTGAATGTTGACAGTTGTATACAACACGGTGCCATCAACGCGAGCACATGCTGGGCCAAGTTGCTCACCGGTTTTAGCATCAGCAATAGCAATCAGGTTTCCTTCGCCAAAAGCGGTTTGAATAGGTTCCTCTGTGTACTCAAGCCTTATCTCGATGGGTCCTGCTTCAACAACGGATCGGCCACTCGGGGTCTGATCAACAAGTTCATTGTGAGCCAAAGCTGGGGAGTTGATGAAGAAGATTGAAGAAAAACCCAGAACTAAGGCTGAAACTGTTAACTTACGCATGAACTCAGCCTAATGCAGTTGTTAAGGTCTAAAATTGGAGAGAATAGAGCCGTTCGGAGTAGAAATGCCATCACCTAACTCACCGTTGAATTACCTTAGGCAAATAGCCATCGGGTCAGCAACCGGCTTACTTCTGCTCATACTAATAATCGGTGGATTTACTCTTGCAGCACCAAACAAAAATGGTGCCACTAACACTCCTACCAACACACCAACCGATACCCCTACAGTTACTCCAACTGCCGAAGGAAGAGATTGCTCTGTGGCCGAACTGGCCATAGACGATCGGTTAGTTGGCCTGCATGCTCAAGTCATTAACCCAGCCACCAACGAGGTGCTTTTTGATGTTCAAGGAGACACCCCAGCTCAAACAGCTTCAGTAATGAAATTGCTGACAGCAACTGCGGCGCTTCAGGTACTTGGGCCAAACTACAGAATTCAAACCAAGGTCTATGCCGACCTAGATATCCCAGGTCAGATTGTGATTGTTGGTGCTGGGGACCCCACTTTATCTAGGGTGAGAGCCGGAGTTCAGTCTGTCTATAAAGATGCTCCGAAGCTAAGCGATCTTGCTGTTCAAATTAATGAATGGGCAAGAGCCACACCAATAACCAGCATCGTTTTAGATAGCACCTACTTTGCTGAAGAGGGCTGGGATCCAGGTAACCCTGAATCAGAGCGCACCATCGGTTACCAATCGTTAGTGTCAGCTTTGCAAGTTGATGGCGATCGTAAGAACCCAACTCAAGAAACTTCTCCTAGAAGCACAGACCCAGTAAGTGCTGTTGGTGTTGCCCTGAAGAAAGCGATCGGCCCACTCGCTTCTGCCGCAACTCTGACCAAAGCCAAGGCAGGTACGAACCTTCTTGAAATAGCGTCAGTCAAATCACAGCCGATCAGCCGTTGGATTGAGCACATGCTAAAAGTTAGCGATAACACTGAAGCAGAATTCTTAGCTCGACTTGTATCGAAACAACTTGGCTATGACGGATCTAGAGATTCTCTAGATGTTGCTCTCAAGGCCGCTCTGACTCGAGCAGGGTTAGCTACCACAGATCTGGTGCTACTCGATGGTTCAGGTTCTAACGAAGATAACCGAGTGCCAGCAACTTTCATCAACGCGCTTCTAAAGAAAGTTCTGAACGAGGATGGCGATCTAGGTGTCATTAGACGGGCCCTTCCTATCGCAGCCGAGACAGGATCCCTGGCTACCCGATTCAAGGGTGACAACATAGATGCGGCTGGAAAGATTTTTGCTAAGACTGGCTGGACCAGGAACGAGTACTCGCTTGCTGGAATTATTAAAGCTAAAGATGGCACAGATCTAGTTTTTAGCATCGCTGCTATCGGTGAGGTAAATGCCACAGCCAAGCAGGCCATAGACAACTTAGCCACCGGTATTTATCGATGTGGCAGCAAGCTTTCAGCTGAAACAACACCTAAAACAAACTAAAGAAGAAGGTAGCAATGTCGCTCACCGAGAGTGAACTATTAGCAAAGGTTCCAACCAAGCTATACATAGCTGGTCAGTGGGTCGATGGCCACGCTGCCACAAATATCAATGTTGAAGACCCTTCAACCGGCAAAACACTGGCAACCATAGCCAATGCAACTGAAGTGGATGCCCTAGCAGCACTGACTGCAGCTTCGAATGCTCAAGACTCATGGGCTAAGACTCCACCTAGGGAGAGAGCAGAAATCCTTCGTCGCACTTTTGAACTTGTGAAGGCTCGAAGCGAAGAGTTTGCCATGCTCATCAGTTTGGAGATGGGTAAGCCAATAGCAGAAGCAAGAGGAGAAGTTACCTACGGTAATGAGTTCCTTCGCTGGTTCTCCGAGGAAGCGGTTCGTATCTCAGGAAGATATGGTTCCTCTCCTGAAGGAACCGGACGCATGCTGGTTACTCAGCGACCAGTTGGTCCAGCCTTTGCAATTACTCCGTGGAATTTTCCTTTAGCAATGGCAACAAGAAAGATTGGGCCTGCCATAGCTGCTGGTTGCACAATGGTTGTAAAGCCAGCAGAGCTAACACCTTTAACAACACTTCTACTTACCAAAACTTTAGAAGAAGCAGGCTTACCTGCAGGTGTTGTAAACATCATCACCACCAGCACATCGGCTGCAACTAGTGCTCCGATCATTGCTGACCCTAGATTGCGAAAGATTACTTTCACCGGTTCAACATCAGTTGGTGTTCGTCTACTCGAGCAGTCGGCTAAACAGGTTCTAAGAACTTCTATGGAACTAGGTGGCAATGCCCCGTTCCTAGTATTTGAAGATGCTGATATCGATGCAGCAGTTGAAGGTGCCATGTTGGCTAAGCTGCGCAACATCGGTCAGGCCTGCACAGCAGCAAACAGGTTTATCGTTCATGAGTCATTGGCAGATGAATTTGCTAACAAGATGGCCGCCAAGATGGAAGCAATGCCTCTTGGTAGGGGAGTAGATCCTGAAACCAAGATTGGCCCAGTCATAAATGAGAAGGCCAGAGAGAACCTCAAGAGATTAGTTGAAACCACAGTTGCTGAAGGCGGCACAATTGTCACCGGTGGCAAAGCCCAATCTGGGGAAGGTTATTTCTTCCAGCCAACGGTGCTTGCTGATGTGAAACCAGGTTCAACTATTTTGAATGAAGAGATCTTTGGCCCTATAGCTCCAATCGTTCGATTCAAGGATGAAGATGAGGCCATCAGGTTAGCTAATGACACTGTGTATGGACTTGTCTCCTATGCATACACCCAAGATCTAAAGCGTGGTCTACGCCTAATCGAGAGACTTGATACAGGAATGACTGGGCTAAACACTGGATTAGTCAGTAACGCCGCTGCTCCATTTGGTGGGGTTAAGCAATCAGGTCTTGGCCGCGAGGGTGGTCTTGAAGGAATTCATGAGTACTTGGAAACCAAGTACGTAATGATTCCAGACCCAAACATTTAAGACCTGGCAGACCTCAGTAATCCCTAAATCGATGCCGATCAGCCTAGAAAAGCGCTAATTCAAGCCACTCCTTGACGAAACCAAGAAGTTGGCTCCACAGGAGGACAATCTGTACTTGATTCTGAGCTTTTTAGATTTGATAACGAATTTGTAAAGACTCGTTGAAAGCGGTTTCTCGTAAGCGGTTTCAGCAATAAAGTCTTATCAAGCCATATTGGCGAGAAAGATCATTTGGGTCTGTTGTCGGCCTCAAATGCCAAACTCCTTGAAAGGGTCTCATGTCCTTGCACAAATCCTCATTACTGAAAACCTTCAACCGAATCGCTTTATTCTTGGTTACAGGTGCACTTCTAACTACTGGAGTAGTTCCAGCAGCACAGGCAGCTGAATCAAAAGCCCTGTTCCTAAACTTTGAAGCGGCAGATACGCTCAAGTCCATTTCGAGTGGCCGAGATGGAGCATTTGAGGGAGGTTCTGCAACAATCGAGGCCTCGACGAGACTTACAGGTGACTCACTTAAGTTCACCAAGGCAGGTCAGCCTTGGGCTGGAGTAAACCTGCTTCTTGCAAACTCCACTCCTTATCGCTACACCGACTCTGTAAACAAAATCATCACGCTTGATTACTGGTCTAATGACACTGTAAACACCCCAGTGATGATGAAGCTTGCCGGTGCTGGCGATGCAATGAAGACATTAGAAGCCAAGCCAGGATTCAACTCGCTTTCATTTGATATGTCTACCGGTACAGGTTGGAATCCAAACTCTGAATACAAGATCGTCGCATTCTTCCCTAACTTCGGCGCAGACGACCGCACTTACACAGGTGCTGGAGCGATTCCAAACACTGGACAGGTTTATGAAATTGACAACATTTCAATCAACGGTGGAACCCCAACAGACCTATACGTTGCTCCACCTAAGGGCAAGGATGCAACAAGCACTCTTCTTACCTTCGAAGCTGCTGACACACTTGGTGCAAAAGTTGTTGGCGACGCTTCAGGTGCAAAACTTGAAGGTAGCTTCGCAGGTGCAACAACAACAATCGAAGATGCTCCAACTGGCGGTAACGGCGGCAAGGCTCTAAAGATTGTTAAGAATGTTGGCGCAGAAGTTTACGCAGGTGCAAACATCTTGAACCTAACAACAGAGCGCATCACCGACGGAACAAACAAGAAAGTTACATTCAACTACTTCTCTCCAAAAGCAGATTCACCAGTGAGAGTTGAACTTGTTCCTTACCCACGTGCACTAGGAAAGACAGTTACAGTTCCTCAGGGTTGGTCAACAGTTACTGTTGACTTCACAGATGTCGCGACCTGGTCTTCTTCTGAGGAATACACCGCGCTAGCGATCTTCCCAGACTTCAACGTTGCTGCAGGTGCTGTTGCACAGTCTTACTTCGTTGACAACATTGCAATCAACGGAGCTACAACTCCTGAGATCCGATTCACTCCTGTTACTTTGGTTAACTTCGAAAGCAACGACACTTCTGGTTACTCTTTGACAGACTTCGGTGGCAACGCATCAAGCGTTGCGACAGATGCTCCTGCTGATGGTTCGGTTGGATCAACTAAGGCACTGAAGATTGTTACCGCAGGTGAGGCATGGGCTGGAACAACCTTCATCACTAAGGGAGCCGGCGCGTCACTTATCTCCGCAGGAAACTTCGTAGTCAAGGCAAACATCTACTCTCCACTTGCTGGCAAGAGAATAGTTTTGAAGATCGAAAGCTCAAAGACTCCTGCCCAGAACATTGAGAAGGATGCTAACTCAACAAGCGTTGTTGGTTGGAAGACCTATTCCTTCGACTTCACTATTGGTGGAAGCCTGGCAGTTGACTACGACCGTGCCTCAATCTTTGTGGACTACGGAACTCCAAAGGGCGCTGCTCCTTGGTACGTTGATGACATTGCATTCAACGGAGCTAAAGGTGCCGATCTTGGTGGCGTAGTTCAGCCTCCAGTTGGACCGACTCCAGTTCTTGTCAACTTCGAAAGCACTGATTCTTCAGGTTTCGCTCTAGTTGACTTTGGTGGAAACTCTTCAAGCAAGGC
>JBMOFL010000028.1:0-13629 GCA_049314335.1 Rhodoluna sp.
TCAGATGGCCAGAAGCTGTTATCAAGATGGCTAACGTATCTGTTCAAGGTGCTGAGTGTGCTCCTAGCGTTATTGCTGCTCTAAAGAAGATGGATGCTGACCCTATGGTTGAAGTAATCATCATTACCCGTGGTGGTGGTGGATTCTTAGATCTAGTTGGCTTTAGCGATGAAGCACTGGTTAGAGCAGTTGCTGCTTGTGAGACTCCTGTTATTTCAGCGATTGGCCACGAGAATGACCGACCAATCATTGATGATGTTTCTGACCTTAGAGCTTCAACTCCAACTGATGCTGCCAAGCGTGTAGTTCCAGATGTGGTTGAAGAACGAAGAAGAATCAAAGACTCTCTCGAGAGAATGAAATCAATCATCGGTTCATACCTTGGCCACCAAGTGACTTTGATTCAGCAGATAAGACAACACCCTCTTCTCAAAGACCCACACGCCTATCTCATCCAGAGAACCGATGATCTAGCACGAGCATTGGGAGAACTAAGAGATGACCTCGATTACAAGTTAGACAAGCAAAGCGTTGACCTGACCAACAAGAAGAGCCTGCTTAGATCTCTCTCCCCGCAAAGCACCCTAGATAGAGGCTATGCAGTGGTTAGAGATGCTGATGGCCAGGTAATCACTGACCCTAAGAAGGTCAAAACTGGTACTTTACTGAAACTTAGGGTTGCCAAGGGCGACCTGGATGCAACCGCCAACTAACCAACGATTAAACTGGAGAAACAATGACTGAGAAGAACCTAAACGCAGATATCGCTGAGATGACCTATGAGCAGGCTCGCGATGAGCTAACCAAGGTATTGAACCAACTAGAGCAAGGTTCAGTAACCCTAGATCAGAGCATGGCCCTGTGGCAGCGCGGTGAAGTCCTAGCTCAGAAGTGTGAAGAGTGGTTGACCGGAGCCAGAGCAAAACTTGATGAAGTTCTAAAGAAGAAGGACTAAATACCCCTTGAGTGATTCAGCCGCTAGACATAGAGCTCGTCAAACCGTCATCAACCTTTGCTTAGCTCTTGGTGCCTCTGTTGGCTTGGTAGTCACTTTAGTTCTTATCGTTCCTAGAGATGATTCAAACCGTGTTAAAGAAGTTGACTACACAACCATCTCGCAGAAGGCCAAAGTAGATTCTGGCTTCGAAGTAATCACAGTCAATCCCCCAACGAACTGGTGGTCAAATAACGCTGCACTAACAACCAACAACGTGGATACTGTTCCAGTATTCAAAGCAGGCTTCGTTGGCAGCGACATCAAATACATCGGATACACCCAAGCCTTCAATGCCAACCCAACCTGGCTAGCGCTATCGCTAAATGGAAAAGTAATCACCGGCGAATATTCTTCAAAGCATTACAAATGGGATATCTACGAATCAATTGTGAAGAATGATCCGAAGAAGACCATGGATTACATCATGGTTCTGAACTACAAGGCTCAGGACTATGTTCTGCTCTATGGTGTTGCTGACCAAACTGATTTCAAAGCATTCATTGACTCAATCGATAAACAACTGAATGGAGTGCCTCAAGTTGACTAATTCAAACAGACCTCAAACACCAGCAGAGTCTTGGAAAGAGCTTCTCGAGGGTAACCAACGCTTCGTAAGCGATACGCCAGCTCACCAAAGACAAGACTTTGGGCTTAGAACAGAACTAGCTAAAGAACAAAAACCATTTGCAGCATTGTTTGGTTGTTCTGATTCAAGGCTCTCAGCTGAAATCATCTTTGACGTTGGCCTAGGCGATCTCTTTGTTGTTCGTAATGCAGGCCAGGTAATTGCAGAGACCATCCTTGGTTCCCTAGAGTATGCAGTTGAAGTCCTAGGTGTTCCTCTAATCCTGGTGCTAGGCCATGACGAGTGTGGAGCTATTAGAGCCACCATGAATTCAACCGAGGGTCACGAGATGCCTAAGGGTGAATTCATCCACAATTTAGTAGAGCGCATTGCACCCACAGTCCTTGCCGCCAAGGCCAATGGCCTGCACGAGATAGACGAAATTACCGACCTTCACGTAAGAGACACCATCAATGAACTGATTGCTCGTTCCAGCCTCATAGCTGAGCGAATCGAATCAGGTAAATTGGCTGTTGTCGGAGCAAACTACAAGCTAACCCTTGGTGAGATTCACGAGATTGTTACCATCGGCAATACAAACTAGAAAAGGCAAGTAAATGGAATACCGCATTGAACATGACACCATGGGTGAAGTCAAAGTACCAGTAAACGCTCTATACGCAGCTCAAACTGCAAGAGCTGTAGAGAACTTCCCAATTAGCGGTACCACCCTGGAGCGAGCACACATTGCAGCTCTTGCCCAAATCAAGAAGTCAGCAGCTCTTGCCAACGCGACCCTTGGTGTTTTAGATAAAGAGATTGCTAACGCAATTGCATATGCAGCCGATGAGGTTATCTCCGGTAAGCATGACGGAGAATTCCCTGTAGACATATTCCAGACCGGTTCAGGAACTTCATCAAACATGAACATGAATGAAGTTCTAGCAACTCTTGCAACAGCAAAGCTAGGTAGCAAAGTTCACCCTAACGATCACGTAAACGCTTCTCAGTCATCTAACGACGTCTTCCCTACTTCAGTTCACCTAGCTGTTACCTCTGCTCTTATTCACAGCTTGCTTCCAGCACTAGATCACCTAGCTAAATCACTAGAGCTAAAAGCTAAGGCTTGGGAGTCTGTTGTAAAGGCAGGTCGCACACATTTGATGGATGCAACACCTGTGACCCTAGGTCAAGAGTTTGGAGGCTATGCAGCACAGATTAGATATGGCATTGAAAGAGTTGAATCAACAATCGCCCGTGTTGCTGAAGTGCCACTAGGTGGAACTGCTGTTGGTACAGGCATAAACACTCCTAAGGGTTTCCCTCAGGAAGTTATCCGTCTACTTGCAGCCGAGACAAAGCTTCCTGTAACAGAGGCTAGAAATCACTTTGAAGCACAAGGTGCTAGAGATGGTCTCGTAGAGGCATCAGGTGCTCTTAGAACTCTTGCTGTTGGAGTTACCAAGATTGCTAACGATCTTCGTTGGATGGGTTCAGGGCCTAACGCAGGTATCGGTGAGCTCTCTATCCCAGATCTACAACCAGGATCATCAATAATGCCTGGCAAGGTCAACCCAGTGATCCCAGAAGCAGTTCTCATGGTTGTTGCCCGAGTTATCGGTAACGATGCAACAGTTGCCTGGGCTGGTGCTACCGGTAACTTCGAACTAAACGTAGCAATCCCAGTTATGGGCAATGCGTTACTTGAGTCAATTAGATTGCTTTCTAACTCACTAGTTCTGCTAGCCGATAAGACCATTGATGGTCTTGAAGCAAATGTTGAAAGATCCAGAGCACTAGCTGAATCTTCTCCTTCTATTGTTACCCCGCTAAACAAATACATTGGCTATGAGTCAGCAGCGAAGATTGCTAAGCATGCTGTTGCTAAGGGTGTAACCATCCGCGAGGCAACTATTGAATTGGGTTATGTAGATGGTGAGAAGCTCACCATGGAACAGCTAGATAAAGCTCTAGATGTTCTTTCTATGACCAAGCCGAGTGAGTAACTAGCCAATAGCTAGTTGTTCCAATAAAGCTAAATAAAAGATAAGGGCCAAGCGGAATGCTTGTCCCTATCTTTACTTTTCCTTTGAACATCAAAACAATGATCACTCCAAAAGCTAAGACAAAAGCCAAACCTATTGCCACAATTGGCAGGTAGAGATTGAAGTAGCCAAGCACCAAAGCTAATGCTCCAGCTAACTTCACATCCCCCATCCCCAAGACATCAAAGTAGTTAGCTGCTATTCCAATTACTAAAACAGTAAGTGCACAAAGAACAGCAAAGAGAAAGCGTGCCCAGTCCATCGACACCATGCTGGCAACTAGTTGTGCTAAGAGAGCTATCGGATAGGCGGGCAAGACTAACCTATTTGGAAGACGATGCTCTCTTAGATCTATTACAACTAGTGGCCATGTCACCGCTAGCAAATACAGGGCGGGTATTAGCGCTAGGGCTTCTGAAGGACTGGGCACCAACCCAAGTTAGTCAAAAAACAGAATTGCTTTTTAAGTTATACACAGCCTAGTTATCTAGAAGGCTGGTAACCATATCTGCAATTGGTGAACGCTCTGATCTGGTTAGCGTCAGGTGAGCAAACAGTGACTGGCCTTTGAGTGCTTCAATAACTGAGGCAACACCATCGTGTCTACCGACTCGAAGGTTATCTCTTTGAGCAACATCGTGAGTCATGATCACTCTTGAGTTCTGTCCAATACGGCTTAGAACTGTTAGGAGAACGTTTCTTTCCAGAGACTGAGCTTCATCAACAATCACAAAGGTGTCATGCAGTGATCTACCTCTGATGTGTGTGAGAGGAAGGACTTCTAGAAGATTTCTGTCCATAACGTGTTCAATTACTTCTTTGCTAACTAGTGGACCAAGAGTGTCAAAGACTGCCTGTGCCCAAGGGTTCATCTTCTCAGCTTCAGTGCCAGGTAAGAAACCTAGTTCTTGACCACCGACTGCATACAAAGGTCTAAAGACCATAATCTTTTTGTGAGCACGTCTTTCTAGCACTGCCTCTAAACCAGCACATAGAGCCAAAGCAGATTTACCGGTACCAGCTCGACCACCAAGAGACACAATGCCCACTTCTGGATCTAGCAGAACATCAATAGCTAGTCTCTGCTCTGCACTTCTACCGTGCACACCAAAGACTTCTCGATCTCCTCTGACCAACTTGATTCTCTTATCAGAGGTAACTCTTCCTAGAGCACTGCCTCTTTCGCTAGTAATAACCAGACCACAGTTAGCAGGAAGGTCCTTCACTTCTGGGTGATCGTAGATCTCACCGTCATAGAAATCACTCATCTGCTCAGCACTAAGAGCAATTTCAGCAATACCGGTGTAACCAGAATCAACAGCCATTTCTGCTTTGTATTCATCAGCTAGTAGACCTAGTGCAGATGCCTTTACACGAAGTGGTAGGTCCTTTGAGACCACGGTTACATCAAAGCCTTCATTAGCCAGGTTCGCTGCCACGGCAAGGATTCTTGAATCGTTATCCCCTAGTTGGAAACCAACTGGAAGCACATCTGGGTTGATGTGGTTTAGTTCAACTCTTAGAGTTCCACCATCTCCAACAGGAACTGGGAAATCTAGTCTCTCGTGTTTGATACGAAGATCGTCTAGGTTTCTAAGCGCTTGTCTAGCGAAGTAACCAATCTCAGGGTCGTGACGCTTTTTCTCTAGCTCGTTGATAACGATGATTGGAATTACAAGTTCATGTTCTTTGAAGCGGAACATAGCTCTAGGGTCAGCTAAGAAAACTGAAGTGTCTATGATGAAGGTCTTGATTGCCGTATCCGGCTTGACTGGTTTGGCCTTAGCAGTGGTCTTTGTGGTCTTGGTCGTAGTACTGCTGTTACCGGCCATTTATGCTCCAATTCATTTATTGGATTCATGCTAGAACTTCTTACTGGAATTGTTCTTTCAACACGCCTAGCCTTTTGAGGCTTTACTAGAAATTAACCTAAGCCCCGAAACGTCTGTTTCGCTTGGCAAACGCTCTAAGGGCACGAAGGAAATCAACCCTTCTAAAATCAGGCCATAGCGCTTCTTCAAAGTAGAGCTCACTGTTGCTACTTTGCCAAAGTAGGAAACCACTTAGTCTTTGTTCACCTGAAGTTCTAATAATCAAATCAGGATCTGGTTGTCCCCCGGTATAAAGATGCTCTGTAATAAGTTCAGGAGATAGTAGTTCTGCTAAATCTTCAATGCTGCTGCCAGCTTGAGAATGCTTACGAAGAATCTGTTTCATAGCATCAGCAATCTCATTGCGACCACCGTAGGCAACAGCAAGGTTGACATCTAATCCTTTGAGATCAGCTGTTGCTTTTTCAGCCATCTCAATGCGCTCCCGAAGATCAGAAGGAAGAGCATCTCTATCTCCCACTAGTCTTACGCGCCACTTCTTGGCTTCAGCTAACTCTTCAGCAACATCTCCAATAATTCTTAGAAGATCATCTAGTTCATCTGTAGATCTTTTAGTTAGGTTTTCAATGGAGAGCATATACAAAGTAACTACAGGAATCTCTAGGTCATCACACCAGCCTAGGAACTCATGAATCTTCTTTCCCCCTGCTGTGTGACCTATCTTTGCTTTAGCCCCAAAGTTTCTCTCAGCCCAGCGTCTGTTGCCATCAAGCATCACAGCTACGTGCTTGGGTAGGTCTACTGAGGTCAGGTCCCCGAGGATTCCCCTCTCGTAGAACCGATAAATCAACTTACGCATACCTTTAAGGTTACCTGCCTAAACCTAGGTAGGAAGCCTAAAGGTAGGGTTTAGGTATGAGCCTTGAGCAACCAGATCCCCTTTATCTTCCAGTAACTGAAACCGTTCCCGAGACGGCCCTAGACCCTAAGCCATCCTGGCGAGGCTGGATTCACACTGGAGTGCTACCAATCGTTATTGCCGGAGGCATTGTTCTTCTAGTTCTGGCTGATGGTGTTATTCCTAAGGTTGCTGCAGCCATCTTCTTTGCCTGCTCGTTCTTACTATTTGGTAACTCAGCTTTATATCACCGCTTCAACTGGAAGCCAAAGATGAGGGTTACTCTCAAGAGAATTGACCACGCCAATATCTTCTTACTCATAGCTGGTAGCTACACACCAATGGCCATGCTTGCTCTTGAAAGAGATAAGGGAGTAATTCTTCTAGTAAGTGTCTGGATAGGTGCTTTCGTTGGAGTTAGCTTCAGAGTGTTCTGGATCAATGCACCTAGATGGTTATACGTTCCGCTTTATGTGGGTCTAGGTTGGGCAGCAATGTTTTACATCGTTGACTTTTTGAACTTCAACTTAGCTGCAATGGTTCTAATTCTTGCCGGTGGTCTTTGCTACACAGCAGGAGCAGTTATCTATGGCACAAAAAGGCCTAACCCATTCCCAGGGCACTTTGGCTTCCATGAAATATTTCATTCACTAACAGTGATTGCTTTTATGTGTCACTGGGTAGCAGTGTTACTAGTGAGCCTCAACCCACTAGTTGGTTCAATAGGAAACTAGTTCTTCTGATTACGCTGTTTAGCTAACTCAGCAGCTTCTTCAATAGCGGCTTGTTCTTCAGATATTTCTTGAATGATCTCGTCCCGGTATCTAACCTTACGGATTCTTCTGACCATATCGAAGATTAGAAAGCCAACTAAAACTGCCATGACAAATGTGAAGACCCAGCCAATAGTGCCGGGGCTGGCAGAGATCTTGTCTGCTTCTTCTTCTGTTCTAAGTATCAAAGTATTGAAGTTCATGAGTTAACCTTAACCTGTGCAGCAGTTACCAGAGCAAATAGCCCAGCGTTATGGCAAGAGCCCTAAGCAGGAGGCTCAAAGACGTCGAGCCATAATCATTACTGCCAGCCTGATTACAGCCCTCTTTATTGTCTGGGTAGTCTGGGCCAACCTAACTGCTAAGAACGACCCAACCTTCAAAACCAGCTCTTTTGACATCGTTGACCAGCAGAACCTCAGCGTTAGCTTTGTCCTTACCAAACCAGCCAATTCCACCGCTATTTGTGCCGTTCAGGCCCTAAAAGAGGATTATGGGATTGTTGCCTACAAAGAGGTCAAAATCCCAGCAACAAGCCCTGAAGATGGCTCAATAACCGATGTTCCGGTCAAGGTAAGCCTTAGAAGCACAGAGCTAGCAGTAACAGGTCTAGTGGACCGCTGCTGGTTTGAATAGACTTAGATAAACACCTGCTCGGCCCTAAGGCCGGGCTCTTTTATTACTTTGGAGCAACCTATGAATAACAGCCCAACTTGGCTCACCCAAGAGGCCTTTGACCGTCTCAAGGCTGAGCTAGATAACCTCATTAACGTTGAGCGTGCTGCCATTTCAAAGAAGATCCAGGATGCTCGTGAAGAAGGTGACCTCAAGGAAAACGGTGGTTACCACGCAGCTAAAGACCAGCAGGGCATCATTGAAGCCCGTATTGCCAGACTTACTCAAATCCTTGCCAACTCTGTTGTTGGAGAATCACAAGAAGCCAGTGACACGGTTGCCCAAGGCATGGTCATCACCATTGAACTAAATGAAAAGAAGATGGAGTTCTTACTAGGTTCAGCTGAAATGGCAGAGAACACAGACATGAGTGTTTACTCTCCTGATAGCCCGATGGGAATAGCAATCATGGGAGCCAAGATCGGTGAATCAGTTTCATACACTGCACCTAATGGCAAGACCTTGACTGTGAAGATAGTTTCAGTTAAACACTTTGAAGGCTAGGAAGTTGAAAATCACTTCCTGAGCTGCGCTGGCTCAAACGTGTGCGCTCTATTCAAAAGTTGCCTGAGACTATTACTTTTCGATTATTAGATATCTTTCCGCGAATCTTCTGCTCAATTCCATCCGAACTGATTTAGCAACGTATTCTAATGTGATTGTTTGCAATTTGGGGAGAAAATTCGGCAAATGGTCGAGCATTTCAATTTGCTTTATCTGAGTCAATATGAGTCCGGTAACTTCTAAAGGCTTAGAGGAAAATGCACTTAAATCTAAACTTTTTATTTCGCTGAATCCTAGAGCCTTCAAATTTGACAAACCAGCTAAATCTAGGTTCTCAGGAAGCGGACCAGTTAAGAACAAGTATTTGACTGAACTAGGTAAAGTCCGAAGCCATGCTGCTGTTACACGATTCGCATAAACTTCTCTTAGAAACGGCAGTTCTGACAATCCGTGAATTTTATTCATCGTGGAGCTGTTGCCAGCGAGCGTTCTCAAGGATCTGTTACTTGATAAATCAATTTCTTTAGAAATAGGACCAGTAATACTCAGGTTTCGCAAAATTCTAAGGTTTTCAATGTCTGCGTAATCGAGTAAATCATGAGTTCTAATTTCCAGAGATCTAACTCTTTTAATAATTCGAATGAAGTCGTTTAGTCTCTCTTGTACCACTCGCTTAGGTATTTTGTATTCCAGTTCAACTGAATCTCCAAAATACCTCCACTTTGCGTTTGCAGGCATATAACTGATTCCAAAGCCTAGAAAAACAGCTATCGCCGGAGCAATTCTCCATTTGTAAAGCCCATAGAAACGAATGTGTAGCCTGCTTAGACGTCTTTCGAGCCGAATCGGAAGCACTCTCAATTAATTCCTCTGTCTTATCGCTAGTCTTCTCTAGCTTCCATAATTCTAGGCTTTAGGCCTGCTTCTTTGAGAGCTTTGATAACTTCTAGTGTGTGTTCGTGACCTGATGTTTCAACTGAAAGATTTAGTTCAACTTCTGAAATCTTCAAACCTAGGCCGTGTCTTGAGTGGAGCACTTCGACTACGTTGGCATTTGCCTTCGCAATCACAGCAGAAGTTAGCGCTAGCTGACCTGGACGGTCAGGAAGCATTACTGAGATTGTTGTGTAACGCTCAGCAGCTGCTAGACCATGTCTTACTACTCTCTGAAGTAACAGAGGGTCCATGTTTCCACCGGAGAGAATAACTACGGTAGTTCCCTTAAGTTTTAGTTTGCCTGCAAGGATTGCAGCAACACCCACAGCACCTGCTGGCTCAACAACCTGCTTAGCTCTTTCAAGTAATACCAAGATTGCTTTAGCAATCTCGTTTTCACTTACAGTAACAACCTTGTCGATGTTCTGCTTGATTAGTTCAAAAGGAATACGACCTGGCTTTGAAACTGCAATACCATCAGCAATTGTTGGTGTTGTTACAACTTCAGTTAACTTACCCTTTTTCAAAGATGTTACATAAGGTGCAGCATGCTCTGACTGAACACCATAGACCTTTACTTTTCTACCATTAGCTTTAGCCATTAGCTTTGCAACAACGGCAACCCCTGCAGTTAGACCACCTCCACCGATGGCAACAACAATATTGTCTACCTCAGGTAGCTCTTGCATTATCTCAAGACCAACTGTTCCCTGACCTATGACCACATCTATGTGATCAAAAGGTGGAATGAAGACTGAGTTCTTCTTCGCTGAATATTCTTTAGCTGCCTTTAGACACTCAGCGAAGTTTTCACCAATTAGAACTACTTCTGCTCCATAACCTCGAGTAGCCGAAACCTTAGGTAGAGATGCTCCTACTGGCATGAAGATCTTTGCTTTGATTCCAAGTTCTCTGGCTGCTAGAGCAACACCTTGAGCATGGTTACCAGCACTAGCTGCAACGACTCCTCGTTTGCGCTCTGCTGCAGAGAGTTTAGACATGACGTTATAGGCACCACGAACCTTGTATGCACCGGTTCTTTGCAAGTTCTCTGCCTTTAGAAAGACTGGACCGCCGGTGATCTCGGTTAGGTAACTACTAACTAGTAGTGGAGTCTTCTTGGCAACAGCAGCAACGTTTAGCTGCGCTACTTGAAAGTCTTCAAGAGTGGGGCTAACCACTGGAGTTTGATCAGGCATTTGTTCTCTCTTGCGTATTTATTAGAGTTTAGGGCAGATAAGCCTTGGTTTTCCTGTTGCATTTCGGTACCGAGCTGGGCTCAAGACACCTTTGTCATCTAGAACTAGAGCCTACCGTTAGTCTCCTTCTTTGTGCTTTCTTGTCCTTGAAGGGAATAATTGGAAGGAACTCAAAGATAGGCAAACTCGTGGAATCCCTAAGCGCTAGGCAGGCCAAGCTATTGGCTTTACATGCCTGTGGGCTGGACTCTAGGCAGGATAAGAGTGTCCTGGATGTAATCACTAGATTTGGGATGTTACAGATCGACAGCGTGAATGTGTTTGAGAGAGCCCATTACATGCCTCTGTTCAGCAGGCTAGGAGCTTTTGATAAGTCTGAGCTAGATTCTCTTACCGGAGGTAAGAATCCAACCCTAATTGAGTACTGGGCTCACCAGGCTAGCTTCATCAAAGCAGAAGACTTCCCTCTTTTTGACTGGCGTATGCAGTGGTATCGAGATAGAGCCAGTCAAAAAGATAGCTTTGAGAATGAGAACAAGAAACTGATTGCTTGGATCAAGGCAGAACTCAAAGCTAATGGCACTATGACTTCAAGCCAGTTTGAACATGATGAGAACAAAAGACAGGGCTCTTGGTGGGGTTGGAGTAATGTCAAAAGAGCTCTAGAGAGAATGATCTTCCAAGGAGAACTAATTACTGCAGGAAGAACTAATTTCAGCAGAATCTATGCTCTTCCTGAGCAAGTACTTTCCAACAAGATTCTCAACAAAACAGTTGCTCACACTAAAGCTCAAGAACAGCTATTAGGTAATGCTGCAAGACTCATGGGTGTTGGCACAGTAAAAGACATAGCCAATGTTTACTGTCAAACAGCAACTGAAATCAAACCAATTCTTAGTGCCCTGTTAGATAAAGGAATTATTCAAGAGGTAACAGTTGAGAACTGGAAAGATCAAGCCTTTATTCATAAAGACTTTATTGATTACAACTTCAAAGATATAAAGCCCTCTCTAACCACAGTGCTCTCCCCCTTTGATCCTCTAACCTGGCAAAGAGAAAGAGCTCTTAGAATCTTCAACTTTGATTACCGTATTGAGATATACACTCCTGAACCAAAGAGAATATACGGCTATTACAGCCTGCCAACACTTCACAAGGACAACCTAGTTGCTCGCATAGATCTCAAATCAGACAGACAAAACAAAACACTCCTAGTTCAATCTGCCTGGCATGAAACACACCTAACCCCTAAAGAAGTCGAAACATCTTCCAAAGCCATAGCTAAGCACTTAGTTGATGTTAGGAAATGGCAAGGACTAGCTAATGTTCAAGCAAAACCAAAAGGCAACTTGAAACTAGAACTTCCCACCAATAGCGCCTAGACGTTCAATTCTCTTATCCAGTGGTGGGTGGGTTGAGAAAAGTCTTTCTGCAACTGATGGCTTGATTGGGTCGCTGATATACATGTGAGCCATAGAAGAAGATGCTCTTCTCATTGGTCTTCCATAGTCTCTTAGCTTGGCTAGAGCACCTTGCAGGCCTTCAGGGAATCTAGTGATCTCAGCTCCTGATGCATCGGCTAGATACTCACGCTGTCTTGAAACAGCTGCACTAACAATAGGGCCGATTAGTGCTGAGATAATCCAGGCCACGATTCCAAAGGCGATGAGGAATATGGCTAGCTGGCCACTGTCTTTATTTCTTGAGTGTGAAGAATAGAAAGCCATTCTTATAAAGAAGTCAGCCAAGATACCAACTGCGCTAACTAGACCAAAGACAATGGTTGAGACTCTAATGTCATAGTTCTTGACGTGAGCCATCTCATGTGCCATTACACCCTGAAGTTCATTGTCATCCATGATGGCAAGTAGTCCTGTTGTTGCAGCTACCACGGCGTGCTTAGGATCTCTTCCTGATGCAAACGCATTAGGAGCTTCATCTTTGATTAGATACACCTTAGGCATTGGCATGCCTTCAGAGATTGAAATGTTTTCAACTGTTCGCCAAAGTCTTGGGTTATCTGCTTTAGTGATCTCAACAGCACCCGAGGCAGCAACAGCAAAAGCTCCTGCTGCGTAGTACTGAATAAGAGCATAAAGAGCAACAAAGCCAATAATCAAAAAAGCTGAAGAACCATAGCCAGTTACATAACCGGCATAGGTTGCTAGTCCTCCGATAAGTAACACGAAGAAGATGATTATGAAGACAGTGTTGCGCTTATTAGCAGCTATCGCTGAATACATTTAGTAATTCCTAAAAAGATTTTTTTAGAACTTGACCTGAGGTGCGTTCTGAATAGTTGCTAGATCTGCAACTTCATAGAACGCACGCTCAACAAAGCCAAGACTCTTTGCAAAGAAGGAGTTTGGCCATACCTGAATCTTGGTGTTTAGTTCACGAACGCCACCGTTATAGAAACGACGAGCAGCCATAATCTTGTCTTCAGTGTCAGATAGTTCTGTCTGAAGGTTTAGGAAGTTCTGGCTTGCCTGCAGAACAGGATATGCTTCAGCAACTGCGAATAGTGACTTCAATGCGCCCTGAAGCATATTTTCTGCTTCTGCTGCCTGAGCTGGGTCTGCTAGAGCTGCGCCAGAGATAGTTGCTGCTCTTGCCTTAGTTACGTTCTCGAAAACTTGTGCTTCGTGCTTGGCATAACCCTTAACAGCTTCAATCAGGTTAGGGATTAGATCTGCTCTTCTTTTTAGCTGAACAGTAATATCGCTCCACGCCTCATCAACACGAACGTTTAGACGAACCAAACCATTTCGCATGGCAACAAACCAGATGCCACCAATAACAACTACAGCCAAAACAACCAACAGAATTTCTAGCATTACATCTCCTTGATAGGACCGCGGTAAGCGGTGATGGAATAAGCCTAAGGTTTTGTAGCACTAATTGGGGCTAATCACAGTAATCTCTAAGCGAACAATTACGGTGCCCCCAGTGGGACTCGAACCCACACTGGGACGATTTTAAGTCGTCTGCCTCTGCCATTGGGCTATGGGGGCGCACCTTTTAGTTCTAATTAGACCTTAGGGCGTGAGGCCCAGGTCTCAAAGATCTGGCGCGGGTTCTGGGTAGCAGCAATAGAGACAATGTCACGCTTGAAGATGAAGTTAGAAACCCAGCCCATGATTACTCTGTGCTTACGCTCAAACATAGGCATCGCTAGACCATGGTAAACACGGTGAGCACACCA
>JBMOFL010000029.1:0-13515 GCA_049314335.1 Rhodoluna sp.
TGGGTGTTTACCTAGCTGCACTCCTAGATAGTGATTATGCAAGTGGTCTAGCAACAGCAGCATTGCTGACTGAAGATGTTACCAACACTCCCCTAATCCCAATCAACGGCGAAATCCCAGTAATAAGAATCACCCCAAACAAAAACGCTCTAACCAAACTCCAAGCACCAGCAGATAGAGCTGAATGGTGGATGGAACGGTTACGGCGTATTCTGAAAACTTCTTAGCTACCTATTAACTTTAGATTTATTGAGTTCCCACCTACCGACTAGAACTGCTACCAAGAAGCCAATAAAAGCTATTAGGTACCCTAAGGAAACAAAGAAAGTTGCACCCTGATTCAGTTCACCACTGTCGTCATAGTGGGCTCTATTTCCTAGTGCAAGGCCGATGATTCCGCCGCCAAGTAATGCAGTTTGAACGGAGATGAAAAAGAACAGGGCCAATGATCTGACGGCAAATGTTGTGCGATTCGTTGCCATTACCAACGCTTTGGTCGCAGAATCTAAATCCTCTAACTTTTCGTGAGCAGCATCCTTGGGTTCATGCCTCTGGGGTGGTTCTGATGGTTTCCACGCAGCCTCAAGCCATTTCTTGCAGTCAGGACATCTGTAAACACTAAGTGTTTCAGAATCGAAGTTCTTGTCGCACTTTGGACATATGAGAGTAGCCATGTCATTAATCTAGTCCCCGCTTGGAAACTGCTTGGTATTTACAGCCCTGAATAAACGTGCAATCCCTTGAAGTAGAGATTCACGATTGTGAAGTTGAAGATGATGGCTGTGAAGCCGATCAGGGTTAGCCAGGCTGCCCTCTTGCCTTCCCAGCCTTTAGTTGTTGTGGCGTGAAGGTAAGCAGCGTAGATGGTCCAGATGATGAAGGTCCATACTTCCTTGGTGTCCCAACCCCAGAATCTGTGCCAAGCCTTATCTGCCCAGATAGCTCCTGCGATAAGTGTGAAGGACCATAGAATGAAACCAATGATGTTGAACTGGTAGGAAGTTCTTTCTAGCTTTTCAACCTTTGGGAAGACCTTCAGTAACCTAGCTAGCCACTGCACTCCACGAAGCTTTGACTTAGCAATTAGAGAGCTTTCCTTCATCACATGAATTAGGGCAAGGGTCGCTGCGATAGTGAAGAACGCTGTTGCAAGAACTGCAACGCTTACGTGAATTACCAACCAGTAGTCCTGAAGAGCAGGAAGTAATGATTCAACCTGAACATAGAACAGTGTGTTAGCAGATCCAATAATCAGAACAACAAACCCGGCTACGAATGAGGAGATGAACTTTAGATCTCTGAAAAGTAATGAGGCCATGTAGATAGCTGTGACTACAAAGGCTCCTGAGATAGAGAACTCATACATGTTTGCCCATGGCACACGGTTAGCTGCGATACCTCTAGTTAGAACACCAACACCGTTAGCTAGCACACCGATACCCATTAGAACCAAACCAATGGCGTCTAGTCGGTTAGCAAACTTGTCTTTCTTACCTTTGCCGCCTGCACGCTTGGTTAGAGCCCAGGCAAGCACTATGAATGAGAAGGCATAGAAAGTTAGTGCAACCAAGACAATAACTCTTGAGAGTGTTGCTAGTTCTGGGTTCAGTGCAATTTCTGGAATCATTTACTCTTCTTCTTTAGTGATTTAGCAATGTCTTTGACTAGCTTGTCTAGTGATTTATCTTTTGATTTAGCAAGTGCTCCGACTTCAACTTCAGTCTTAGAAACCTTTACCCACACTCGTCTTCGAGGGATGATGAGCATTAAGACTAAGCCAAACAACGTTGTTAGAGCAAAGATCAGCACCCAGACATCTAGTGGGTTATAAGTAATGTCTAGGGATGCAAATCTCTTGAGGCCCTTGAACTCAACTGTGCCAAGGTTGTTAGGTAACTCAACGGTGTCACCTATAGAGAGTCTCAATGCCTTGACTCCACTCTTACCACCAGCAACCTGCTTCATGGCGTGAACATCAAGCTTGTATGCATTAACTGCCATGCCGCTATCTAGACCAAGGTTTCCAACATAGACGTTCATAGTCATTATTGGATCCCAAGGGTAAGGGTGGTTGGAAGTAAGTGCTCCTGTTTCGAGCTTGGCAACTGTTGGATAGAAGAAGGCAAGAATTCCAAACTGATCTGGATTAGCATCCGGAACCTTGATAGCTCCTAGAGATGTCAAGTTGGAATCCTGTGGCAAGAAGACAACTGGTCCAGAATATGAAACTGTTCCGTCTTTATCTCTCACAACAATTACTGGAGCGAACCCATTACCAGTGATATAAACCTTGGCTCCTGGCAGATGCAATGGCTCATTAACTCTGATCTGTGATTTCACCAGTGGGCTTGTTGGTGTTTCTTTTGAAGATACCTTGGCAATGAAATCCATTGGCTTGCCGTAGTTAGCAGGGTTCTTGTAGTCATAGGTGGTGCTGAAGGAATCTAGTCTCAAGCTGAATGGTTCCATGCCGTTTTTATCAAACAGCAAACCTGGATCAAAGAAGTCATAGGAGGCTTCGTTGTTGACCAAGGTATCCCCTTCAACAAGAACTCTCTGGCCTTGGTAGCTGAGTCCTCCGCCTAGACCAACAGCAATAAGAACACCAATTAGTGAGATGTGGAAGAAGAGGTTACCTGTTTCTCTTAGGTAGCCTTTCTCAGCACGAATACCAGTCTTAGTTGAAATGACCTTGAATTTTCTCTTCTTCAGTAACGCAACAGCGTTGTCTAGATTTACTTCAGTCTGGGCTAGTTGCTTATACGAAGGCAATCTAGAGAGATTGGTTGGTGCCTCCGGTGGATCTGCTCTTAGTGCTTTGTAGTGAACGCCAACTCTAGGTAGCACACAACCAATCAGAGAGATAAACAGCAGTATGTAAATAGCGGAGAACCAGGTTGAAGAGTAAACATCAAACAACTGGAAGTTATCGAGCCATACAGCAAGTTCTGGATTGTTCTTGAAGTAGAGAACGACTCCGTTAGGGTCAGCGCTTCTTTGCGGGAAGACGGAACCAGGTATCGATGCTAAGGCTAAGAACAGTAATAGGTATAAAGCAATCTTCATGCTGGTTAGCTGACGCCAGAGCCATCTAGCCCAAGACTTCAGAGATAGATCTGGTGCTTCAATAGGTTCGTTGTATTCCTTACGAACCTTGTACTTAGATGGCTGGGATGAAGACACCGCTCACCTCCGAAATGTAATCAATGACTTGCTGCCATAAGCCAGTAAGCAGAAGAAGTCCAAGAACAATCAGCATCACACCACCGGTGAGGTTGATTGCCCTAATGTTCTTCTTGATAAAGCCAATTGACTTAGTTGCCCAGCTAAATCCGGCAGCAGCTAAAACAAAGGGAAGACCTAGGCCAATCGAATAGATGACTGCAAGGAATGCTCCTCTGGATGCAGAGCCTGCATCAAAAGCAAGGTTTAGAACAGCACCTAGTGTTGGGCCAATGCAAGGTGTCCAACCTAATCCAAATACAACACCTAGTAGTGGAGCACCAACTAAACCAGCACTTGGCTTGATGTTTAGCTTCTTAGTTCTTTGAGCAAAATCAAAACCACCAATAAGAATGATTCCAAGGATAAGAACTAGAACACCAGATCCTCGTTGAATCCAGTTCTTTACTTCCCCAGAGAAGATCGAACCTAATCCTCCAAAGCCCGCACCTAGTGCAACAAAGACTGCGCTGAAGCCAGCAACAAATAAAAGTGAGCCAACTACCATTCTTGATTTGGTGTTTGCTGATCCTGAAACTATTCCAAGATATGCAGGTAGTAATGGCAATACGCAAGGACTAAAGAACGAAACTAAACCAGCAAGTAAAGCTATGGGTGCAGCTACCCATAACGGTCCAACAGTTATTGCTTCAAAGTTCATTAATTAGCACCCTCTGCATAAACAGTTTTGATAAGTGCTTTCAGTGTTGCCTTCTCAGCCACACCAAGTATTCGCGCTGCAGGTCTACCCTGTCTATCGATAACTAAAGTTGTTGGCACTGCTGATGGTGTAACAACTCCTGTGAAAGCAAGAACAACATCGCCGGACTCTGCATCCATGATGCTTGGGAAGTTAATCTTGAAAGTTCTCTTGAATGCGTTTGCTGTGTCAGCTGTGTCTCTGACGTTTACTCCAACGAACTGAACTTTGCCTTCATACTCTTTTGCAAGTTCAACGATGTCTGGCATTTCAACTCTGCAGGCAACACATGCTGCGTACCAGAAGTTGATTACTGTAACAACGCCTTGAAGGTTGCTTGAACTAAGTGGAAGGCCATCGCTTGCAATTCCGCTCCAGCTAACTGAAGCTGATCTGTTCATTAGTTTGATTTCGGTAACTGTGCCATCACCTGATTGGTAGGTGTTGTTCATGCTTGGAGTCTCAGTGCAGGCAGATAAAGATGTCATGGCAATAGTTACACCAATAAGAACTGCAACTGCTCGTCTCAAACTGCACCTTTATCTATTGAAGCCAGGTTAGAAGCTGGATCTAGGTAGCCCACTTCAACTAGCTTGCCGTCATGTATTTCAAAAGTTGTGATGCTAGATAAAGCACATCTTCTCTTACGTGGATCATGCATAAGCTTCTTGCCATTAGTGCTTAGGTGCATAACCCAGATAGGAAGTTGGTGCGTAACTAGAACAACATCACCTTCTAATACTGAATCAGCGGCCTGAATAATTGCTGAATGCATGCGCTCGATGATTGAAGTAAATGACTCACCCCAAGCTGGTTTGGCTGGATTTCTAAAGTGCCACCACCACTGTGGCTTGGTAGCTATAGCCTTAGCGCTTAGCTTTCTACCTTCAAACACGTTGTGTGGCTCAATGAGCTTCTCGTCGATCTTGGCATCAAGCCCAAAGATTGCCTCAATTGGCTTTGCAGACTCTTGGGCTCTTACCAGAGGAGAGCAGAAAATCGCTTTGACATTAGGAGCCATTAGCTTTAGTTGTTCAGCACTCTCCTTAGCCATAGCATGGCCAGTATCGGAGAGGTGGAAGTTAGGAAGTCTGCCGTATAGAACGCCACCAGGGTTATATACCTCGCCATGGCGGACTAGATGAATACGTTTAGCAGGCATGGCATCAAGTCTATCGCCCGCTAAACTTGGGGTTTAGTTAGAAAAAACAAGGGACAAATAAATCATGCGCGAACGCATTCTGGTCAAAGATTTAGCAGCAAGTGAAGATGGCCCAGTAGTCATCGGTGGTTGGGTTGAGACCCTTAGAGACCAAAAGAGAATCCAGTTCATAGTCCTTAGAGATGAAACTGGCTCAGTTCAGGTCACCTACCCAAGACGTGAAGAAGTAGATGCCCTTGCTGACACTGTTTCTACCCTTACCTCAGGAAGCTTTGTCTGGGTAACCGGACGTCTAGTTCACGATGAAAGAGTGAAACTAGGCGGCATTGAGATTCAGCTAGATGGCCTAGAGGTTGTTACCTTGGCTGACCCTGAAACCCCTATTGCTGAAGACTCAGGTATTGATAAGCGTCTGGACTGGAGATTCATCGATCTTCGTCGTCCAGAGATGAACCTAGTGTTTAGAGTTCAGACCACCATTGAGCATGCCTGGAGAACATACTGGGTCAACAACGGCTTCATTGAGATTCACTCCCCTAAGCTAATGAGCTCTCCTTCTGAATCAAATGCAGAGCTATTCAAGATGGAATACTTCGAGACTGTTGCCTACCTTGCTCAATCTCCTCAGTTCTATAAGCAGATGGCGATGATGGCTGGTTTCGGTCGTATCTTTGAAATTGGCCCTGTGTTTAGAGCTGACCCTTCATTCACCTCGCGTCACGCAACAGAGTTCACCTCTGTGGACATGGAAGTTTCATACATTGAATCGCACGAAGACATCATGAAGATTCAAGAAGACCTAATGGTTGCTGCTATCACAGCTGTGAAAGAGCAGCATGGTGATGAAATCAAGAGACTATTTGATGTTGATGTTGTTATCCCAACAACACCATTCCCACGAATTCCTCTAGCCGAAGCAATCGAAATCGTTGCTAAGCGCGGTCACGAGATTACTCGTGGAGGAGACATGGACCCTGAAGGTGAAAGACAGATTGCAGCTCACGTTGCAGGGACTTACAACCACGAGTTCGTCTTCCTAACTGACTACCCTTCAACTGTTCGTCCGTTCTATCACATGCGTCACGCTGATAACCAGAATCTAACCAACAGCTATGACCTAATCTGGCGTGGAACTGAGATCACCACAGGTGCTCAACGTGAACACAGACTAGAAGTTCTAATTGAACAGGCTAAGTCAAAGGGTCTAGACCCAGCTGGTCTTCAGTCATACATGGACTTCTTCAAGTACGGTGCTCCATCACACGGTGGATTCGGTATGGGTCTTCTAAGAGTTGTAATGCTTTTGCTTCACGAAACGAACATTCGTGAAGTTGGTTACTTGTTCCGTGGACCTAACCGTCTAGAGCCGTAACAAATGTTTGAACGTTATTCCCAAATACAAGGCGTCAATGCCTCGTATACAGAAGGACAACAAGCACAGTTCAAAGCTCAGCATGATGCAATAGCTGAAGCAGTCGCAGAGCAGAAGCGCAAAGGTGCACTATTTAGTGACATTGATGTTCAGAAACTTATTGCAGATCACTATGCATTCGTGAAACAGTTCTGGACACCAAACAAGCAAGCTTATAAATCCTTAGCGTTGATGTACGTATTAGACCCCGGCTTCGAAGCAACCTACGAAGCATTTGAACCGGGACTTGCCGCTTACATAAAGAAAGCTATTGAGGTCTGGGCCGACCAGAATCTGGCCTAACTTCTTTTCTTGATAAAGATTTAACCTTCGTGTTTTGACCAATCAATGACATCTAAATCTGGAACTCTACCGAAGTGCTTTATGTTTCTTGTGACTAGCACGGCTCCTTGAGAGAGTGCATGGCCCGCAATCAATGGGTCGATGTTGCCTATTCCCATGCCTTCGCGTGTCAGCTGAACCACTAATTTGCCGGACTGCTCCGAAGCTTGCTTATCAAAGGGTATGACTTCGATCATCGAAGTAAACAAGCGAAGATTAGCAAGTGATCTTGGGCCTATGTTTTGACTGTTTGCCCCTGCCCAGAGTTCGTGGGCGACAATTGATGACATTGACAGATCCTGAATGTTTGCTAGTTCAAAATTTAGGAGGGTCTCTCGTTGGAATCTCATAATGTCAATGATTGTGCTGGCATCTAGGTGGTACTTCATTCGGAATCCCTAAAGAACTCTGCAACGTATGGATTTATTGTTGGGACTGAAAGATCCTTTTCGAATTCCATAGCCTTTATCTCGGCTCGCTCTTCTTCTGTGAGTGATTTGACCATCGCTATGAACGCCGCCTTCATGGCTTCTCTGTTCATTGGCTCAATGGTGATAATCCTGGTGACGGGATCGCAAGAGATTCTCACCTGTTCTGTCTCAACTCGCATGGCTGCGGGTATACGAATAGCTTGGCTACCCCCATTCATGAACATCTTGGAAATCACGCTCTCTATTGCAGCTTCTGGAGCTTTCTGAATCACTTTCTTACTCATCTTTCTGCCCTTTTTTGTCTAACGATTGTTTGTATAGACATATCGTATAGATATTTGTAAGGAAGTCAAGAAGTGATTATTGAACGAACTCGTCTAGTGCTCCGCGTAATCTAACTGGATCAATCCGCCAGTAGTTATGGACTTTGCCATTGATGAGAAGCACTGGTACTTCTTCTGAGTATTTGTTCCAGAGTTCTTCATCCACCAAAATGTCGTGCTCGACTAGGTTCACTTGAATATGTCTGGCTACCCCTGCTGAGTGCTCGGTTCTAAAAGAGCCAACCACAGCATTGACTGTCAACCTGGCTTCATCGCATAGATGACAGCCTGATTTGCCTATCAAGGTCAGGTTTATGGTTGCTCCCATGTCTAAAGATTATTCCAGTTCTCTGCCTAGACTAGACAGGTGCCTAAATCTCCCAAGAAGCAGCCAGCTGCTTTCTTCGATGTCGACAACACGCTAGTGCGTGGGTCGACAAGCTATCAGTTTGGCAAAGAGGCATACCGCAGAAGATTCTTCCCTCGCAAAGACTTCATTGCTTTTGCTTGGCATCAGGTTGTTTTCCTCACTAAAGGTGAGACAGACCATATGCTCTCTGCCATCAAAGACCGTGCCCTTGAGTTAGTTAAGGGCAGACCATACGCACAGATGATGGAATTGGTTGCGGACGTTTATCAGCACAACGTAAAACCTAAGGTTTGGCCAGAAACTGCTCGTCTTGCTCAACAGCACATTGCAGCAGGCAGAGAAGTGTGGCTAATCACCGCAGCTCCCCAGGAGATGGGTGATGAGATTGCTAAGGCCCTAGGCCTAACCGGTGCTCTAGGTACTCGTCTTGAACATATTGATGGAATTCTCACTGGAAAAATCATAGGCAAGCCATTGCACGGTAAAGAAAAACCTAAGGCTATTAGAAAGCTTGCTAAAGAACGCGGCTTTAGCCTAAAGAAGTCTTTTGCATACAGTGACAGCCACAACGACCTGCCTATGCTTACCCTGATTGGCCATCCAGTGGCAGTTAACCCAGACAAGCTTCTAAAGATTTACGCTAAAGCAGCTGGCTGGAAGATTTACGACTTCAAACGCAGAGAGCTAAGACTTCAGAAGAAGACGGCTAAAAAAGAAATCAAGATCGGCAAACGCGGTTAAAGAAAAACCTGCCGTCTAACCGGCAGGTCCCTCTTGCTCTTAGAGCTAAATCACGAAGTTTTTACTTCTTATTACGACGTTGGTGACGAGTCTTACGAAGCAACTTACGGTGCTTCTTCTTCGACATACGCTTACGACGCTTCTTGACAACTGATCCCACAAAGACCTCTTTATTTAGATAAACCCCTGTGATTCAGGGGTTCTTTCGACTAGATGTATTCTAGCCCACGCATGGCTATTGGTAAAAACCCCTGCCAATCCCTAGGCATTAGCACTGAGGAAGTAAAGTGAAAGCACTATGACAGAAGAGCAGCCTTACACCTTGGTGAAGAAGACCCCTACTTTTGAAATAAGGCATTATCCGAGCTATGTCCTAGTTCAAGTGACTACCAGGGGTGAGTTCTCGAGGGCTGCGAGCATGGCATTTAACCCGCTCGTGAACTATATTTCTGGACGCAATGAAACCAGGGAAAAGTTTGCGATGACCGCACCTGTCATTCATGCCCCAGATAGGTCAGCAGACAATCATGTGGTTAGCTTTGTGCTTCCTAAAGATGTGTCTATCAAAGACCTGCCGCTACCTAGCGATGCTCAGGTTTCCAGGCATCATGTTGATGCCCATTATGCTGCTGCAGTCAAGTTCAGAGGTTTAGCTAGCTTTGAACACTTCAATACTTTAGGCAATCAGCTACTAGCTGATGTCAAAAGCGCTGGCTTAGAGGTAGCCGGTGATCCCTACTATGCCCGTTTCGATCCTCCATGGAAACCAGGTTTCCTTAGAAGAAATGAAGCGATAGTCGCATTAGCTGGATACCCCTCGAAAGGAAAATAATGGAAATCAACAAAGATCTAAGAAGCGCTCTTGCTGAAGCAATTGGTGTAATGCTGTTCGTTACATCGATTGTTGCAGTTAACTTCAACCCAACATTCCAGAACATAGCTCTAGCCGGAACACTTACTCTGATGATTCTGGTCACAGCAACAGTCTCAGGTGGGCACCTAAACCCAGCAGTTTCACTGTTCTTCTTTGCACGCAAAGCAATCAGTCTTGTAACCCTGATTCAATACTTGGTTGCTCAGTTACTGGGAGCGTTTGCAGGTTTATACCTAGGCTACGCACTCTCAGGTTCAACAGTGACTGCCAAGATCACTCCAGCCGGTATTTCAGAATCTGGTGCTTTCATCGGTGAAGTACTAGCCACAACTGTTTTGATTGTGATTATCGCTCGTCTTGCATCAACTGAGCGAGCAGCAATCATTCCTTTTGCAGTTGGTCTCTGGGTTCTTGCTGCAAGCACCTTTACTCTTACCGGAGCTCAGGCAAACCCAGCAGTTACCTTTGCCTTGATGCTGCGCGATGGCTTCACACAAAACCATTTAGCAGTAGTACTTGCTGAGATTGTCGGTGCACTCATTGCATTTGTATACATAAGTGCTCTTGATGGTAAGCCTAAGCAGGCTAAGAAAGCCAAGAAGAAGTAATTCTCTTGTAGCTCAAGCTCTAATGCCCCTAACCTCACAGGTTGGGGGCATTACTGCTCTAGGCTTAATGCATGAGTTTTAAATCAAGCGTTCTATTTGTTTGTGTCCACAATGCTGGTCGCTCCCAGATGGCTGCCGGCTTCCTAAGGGAACTAGCTGGCGACCGAGTCGAAGTCCTTTCTGCTGGCACACAGCCAAAGAATGAGATCAACCCAAGTGCGATTGAAGCAATGGCTGAAGTTGGTATCGACATCACAGGTCAACAACCTAAAGTGCTGACCGAAGATGCTGTCAAAGCAAGTGACTATGTAATCACTATGGGTTGTGGGGATGAGTGCCCTTGGTTCCCAGGTAAGACTTACCTTGATTGGGTCCTCGACGATCCAGCAGGTTTAGGTGTGGAATCAGTAAGACCAATCCGAGACAAGATCAAAGACCTTGTTGTAGGACTTGTGGCTGAAATAGACGCTAAGCCTTAGTTTTCTTAGCAGCTGGCTTTTTAGCAGCTGGCTTTTTGGCCGGCGCATTTCCTGTTGCCTTTTTCGCAACGGCCTTAACCTTCACTGTGGCTTCCCCAACTTTTTCAGTAGCTTCACGTTTAGCATCTGATAGTTTTCTACCCAACTCTTTGCCAGTTTGTTCTGGATCAAAATCTAAGTTGATCTTGGTGCCAACTCTTTTCTCCAACCAACCAGCTGCAGAAGAAATCAAGTTGCCTATGTTCTCTCCAAGCAAGTCAGCTTGGCCTGATACAAATGCTGAACCGAACTTACCAAACCACTTTGCTGCTTCACCTAAGCCGGTCTTATTCAAAGAGTAAGTACTGGACTTACCCTTGGTAACTACATTTAGCAGCTCTGCTTGAACTAAGACCTTGAGGTGCTTCTCTAGCACTGTTGCAGAAAGTTTGGTTGCCCTAGCAATTGCGGCAGTTGTCTTAGGCTCTGCAGCTACTAGCTCAAGAATGGCTCTACGGTTGGCATCAGCAAGAGCTGTGAATACATCGGTCATTTTCTTTGCTCCTGGGCTATTTCCTTAGCGCGAGCTAACGCTGCGCTTGTTGCTTTAAAGAATAAGTCATTCAGGTTACCCTCTTGTAGAACAGCTACAGCCTTCATGGTTGTGCCATTCGGGCTAGTTACCTTGCGTCTTAGTTCAGCTGGGTCACCATGGCTTTGAACAATAAGTTCACTTGCACCTAAGAAGGTTTGTGTAACCAATAGGTAAGCATCTTCTTCACTAAAGCCATGACTGACTGCAGTCTTAATGAATTCCTCGATGAAGTAGAAAACATATGCTGGGCCTGATCCAGAAATAGTCGATAGCGCATCAATCTGCTCTTCGGGAATCACGATTGTTTTTCCAACTAGTTCGAAAAGTGCAACTGCAGTAGCTAGCTCTGCATCAGATACTCTTGCACCTGCAGAGATACCTGTGAGTCCAAGGCCAATTAGTGCTGGAGTGTTAGGCATGGCTCTGATAACTGCAACAGACTCAGGCAAACTGTTCTCCATAGTCTTGATTTCAACACCTGCTGCTACCGAGATAACTAAAGCATCTTCAGCGATTACAGATTTAACTTCTTCAAGAACTTCAATCACGTAAGCAGGTTTCACTGCAACTAGAACTATGTCTGCACCCTTAACAGCCAGAGAGTTAGCTTGTGGCTGATGATCTGTCGCATAGGCTTTGATACCGAATTCTTTAGCTAGGCGTTCTGCACTTTCAACAGTCTTAGTTGTTGCTCTAACATCAGAACCCTTAGTTCCGTTTTTGATCATGCCGGCAAGGATTGCGGTTCCCATGGAACCTAAACCTAGGATTGCAACAGTTGTTTGTGTCATATGACTAGTTCAACACAAATTGTGGCTGGTTAGTGCTCAGAATCCCATTTACCTCTGCTTGAAGGACATAGCTGGCTCCATCAGCAGTAACTGATGGAAGTCCATCTGCCAAGGAACAACCCGAGTTATCTGATCTAACTCGATCCCATCTGCCTGGCGGGGAAGACATTGGAGCATTTGGCTGAAGCATGATTGGCTCGGCCGCAAATCTTTCAGTATTACAGTCCTTAGAGTTCCAGACGTTATCTGAACCACTGGTGACTTTGAAGAATGTTACGTCGGTACCCAGGTTGAATTTACATTCCACAGTTCCAGTGTTTGTTACTGAGAACCAAAAGTATGGGGTGTCCCCTGGGTTGAAAGCTAGTTGATCTTGAGCATTGGAGGTTCCAACGTGGGCATCAATCTTTATCTGCTGTGATTGGCAAGTTGAACCGGCAACAATAGTTGGCGCTTGGTTTGGGTTGATGACAGAACCCACCCAACCAAAGAAGGCCATTACTCCAGCAATCAGAGCCCAAACAAGTCCAATAACAACAGCAAGGAAGACGAGTCTACGAATTAGAAGTTCTAGAGGAGAAGGATATCTTGCAAACATAAGACAAGTTTGCCAGCGAGTTTGCTATAGCAAGCGAAGCATGCGGGTGTTGCCAAGCGTGTTTTCCTTGACCCTAGCCAAATCCAAGAACTCGGCGATACCGTCATCTGATGATTGAACCATCTGCTCGAAGGTTGCCTCATCAACTGGGACATCACTGATGATGTCAAAGCCACAGCGAACAAAAAAGTCCACCTCAAAGGTTAGGCAGAACACTCTTCTAATACCGAGGGTGTATGCACGTTCGACAAGAGCTTCAACGACAGCTTTACCAAGGCCCATTCCTCGAGCGCTCTGGTCGACCACAAGAGATCTAACCTCAGCTAAATCACCCCACATAACGTGGAGAGCACCGGCCGCCAGAATTCTGCCATCTTTAGCTTCAGCAACCACAAACTCCTGGACTCGCTCATAGAGCGAGACTAGTTGGTGCTGCAGTAAGACGTTGCTGTCAACTAGTGGAGCGCGCATTGCCTGAATGGCAACAATGTCGCTAGTTCGAGCAGGTCGAAGAGTGAAATCTTTATCGGGCATTGCTAAATAGTAGCAATCTCTCTCACGTTTGAGGTAAAGATGAACTCTCCGCCAACAAGATCAGCCACAACATCACTGGCATTCTTGATCACACCTTGCAGGATGCTCTCAGAGATCTGGTCTTCGATTTCACGCTGAACTGCTCGACGCAGTGGTCTTGCACCAAGCGCTGGGTCGTAACCTAGCTCAATCAAGCGCTCTTTAGCCGCAGTTGTAAGGGTAAGAGTGATGTCTCTCTCCTCAAGACGTACATTGAGCTTCTTGATGAATAGATCGACAATCTCAAGCAATTCAGGCTTTGAAAGCTGAGGGAAGACGATGACATCATCAACACGGTTTAGGAACTCAGGCTTGA
>JBMOFL010000030.1:0-12607 GCA_049314335.1 Rhodoluna sp.
ACAAACTCTGTTTCAACCCAAGGACCTAGTGGGCAGAAGGTGTCAAAGCTTTTAGCCCTGGTCCACTGAACATCTTTGTCTTGGATATCTCTGGCAGTGACATCGTTAGCGATGGTGAAGCCCCAAACGTAATCAAGTGCTTTTTCTTCAGAAACATCTTTAGCCACTTGACCAATAACTATTGCTAGTTCACCTTCGTGATCTACTCGTTCAGAAATCTTAGGTAACATAATTGCTTCGCCTGGACCAATGACTGTTGTTAAAGGTTTGATGAAGATGAGTGGCTCTGGTGGTAATTCTCCACCCATCTCAGCTGCGTGATCGGCATAGTTCTTGCCAATGCAAATGATCTTGCTAGTTGGTAGTACTGGAGGTAGCAGTTGAACATCCTTTAGAGGAACTCTCTCCCCTGTTGTTTCATAGCCTTGGAATATTGGATGACCTCGAAAGACAACAACTTCAGGTCCGTCCACCACTCCCCAAGAAACCTTGTCTTGGACTATGAACTTCGCAATTCTCATTAGCTAAGTTTGACCAACCAGTTGTGACGGTCTTCAATCAAACCGTATTGAATTCCAGTTAGTTCTTCACGAAGTGAAGCAGTTAGCTTGCCTGGTTCTGGATTCTCAGGACCGATTGTGCCTTCTTTGGACTTGAACTGGCCAACTGGAGTAATAACAGCAGCTGTTCCACAAGCAAACACCTCGGTGATCTCACCTGAGTTATAGCCTTCACGAACTTCATCCAAAGTAACTGCGCGCTCTTCAACAGAAATGTTTCTGTCTTTTAGTAGCTGGATGATTGAGTCTCTAGTGATACCTCTAAGGATGGTTCCATCAAGAGATGGTGTCACTACGTGACCATCTTTGTAAACGAAGAAGACGTTCATGCCACCAAGTTCTTCGATGTAGGTGTGAGTCTCAGCATCTAGGAATAGCACCTGAGAACAACCGTTCTCATAGCCTTCACCTTGAGCTAGCAAGCTGGCTGCATAGTTTCCACCGGTCTTGGCTTCACCTGTTCCATAGCGTCCTGCTCTTGCTGAGTCCAATGCGATCCAAATCGATACTGGCTTTAGTCCACCTGTGAAGTAAGGGCCAACCGGAGATGCAATAACTCTGTACTCAGCTCTGTGAGCAGCTCTAACACCTAGGAAGTTCTCTGCTGCTATTTCAAAAGGTCTAAAGTAAAGAGTCTTTTCATTCACTGGCTTTGGAACCCATGCACCATCAACTGAAATAAGCGCTCTAAGGCTTTCAACAAATACATCAATAGGAAGTTCAGGTAGTGCCATACGGTGAGCAGACTTCTGCATTCTGGCACCGTTAGATTCAGGTCTAAAGGTGTGAATAGAACCGTCTTGGTGTCTATAAGCTTTGATGCCTTCGAAGATCTCTTGGCCATAGTGCAGCACAGCACTTGAAGGGTCCATCATCATTGGACCATAAGGCTCAACTCGAGCGTTCTGCCAACCATCTTCTCTAGTCCACTCAATGATTACCTGGTGGTCAGTGAAGTTCACACCGAAGGCAGGGTTTTCAAGTAAGGCTTCACGCTGCGCATCTGGCATCGGGTTCTCAGATTTGATGATCTTGAATTCCATGAGCTTCTCTTTCTAAAGTTGAGCGAAAATACTTTGAGCAATCTCGGCGGTAGTTCTCTTGCTATCGCCTCTTGAAGCTAAATCAATTGCAACAGCTCTCTCAATTCTGGCCGCAGCAACTGGGTTACCTAGGTGATCAAGTAGTAATGCTGCAGATAGGACAGCAGCTGTTGGATCAGCTAGACCCTTACCTGCAATATCAGGAGCTGAGCCATGAACAGGTTCAAACATTGATGGATAAGCTCCAGTTGGGTTGATATTTCCCGAGGCAGCAATCCCGATACCGCCACCAATTGCAGCAGCAAGGTCAGTCAAGATATCACCAAAGAGGTTATCTGTGACAATTACATCAAAACGCTCAGGGTCAGTAACCATGTATATAGTTGCTGCATCAACGTGTTGGTAATCAACGCTTACTGCAGGGAACTCTTGAGCTATTTCATTTACAGTTCGCTGCCATAGCCATCCAGCGTTTACTAGAACATTGTGCTTGTGAACAAGTGTTAGCTTCTTACGCTCTCTATTAGCGGCAAGTTCAAATGCATATCTAACAGTTCTTTCAACACCAAATCTTGTGTTCACAGAAGTTTCGTTAGCAACTTCGTTATCGGTGCCAACACGGATTGCTCCACCGTTACCAACATAGGCACCCTCAGTACCTTCACGAACAACAACGAAGTCAATCTCACCTGGGTTAGCCAATGGGCTAATTACTCCTGGGTATAACTTGGTTGGACGTAAGTTGATGAAGTGATCAAAGTTGAATCTAAGTTTTAGTAAAAGGCCACGCTCTAGAACACCTGATGGCACAGATGGGTCACCAATAGCACCAAGAAGGATCGCATCGTGAGCTTTTAGGTTCTCTAGATCTTTATCAGTAAGAATCTCACCGGTAGCCAAATATCTCTTAGCCCCTAGGTCATACTCGGTGGTCACATACTCAACACCTGAGCCACGAGTAGCTAGGTTCATAGCTTCTAGCGCTACCGCTGTTACCTCAGGGCCAATGCCATCGCCACCAATGACACCTATGTTTATTTGCTTAGACAAAAGAGAACTTTCCTACTCGTTTTATACAACTTTACTTGAGCAAGACAGGTTCTATAGCGGTCGCTTGGCCAATAAAACCAAGGTAACTGAAGGCTTCAAGCCTTCTCTGGTCTGAATTTGACCATCTCGGTTCTCTAGAACCTCAATCTCAAGACCTGTGCCTTGAAGGGCTGCTGAGATACTTGCAACACTTGGGCGATCACTGGGACCACCAAAGCCCCCTTCTTGGTTGTCTCTGGAATGCCAGACCCCTACAAGATTTCCGCCTGGAGCAACATGTTCACTCAGTCTTCTAATTGCTACCGCTAAATCCTGTTCGGGTATCTGCATGTAAGCGATGACTGCTAAATCTACTGGCGTTAGCTTAGGAACAAAGGTAAGACCATCAGCGCAGGTAGAAAGGCAGTTGCCTTCAACGCCTTCTTCTTTAGCGAATTGAAGGTACTTATCTAAGGCAACTTGAGAGAAATCGATATTCTCAACCTGCCAGCCACGTTTGGCTAACCAGACAGCGTTCCTGCCCTCACCGCCGGCTAAATCTATAGCTTTCTTATTAGTGCCATCAAGGTCTTTACAGAATTCAACAACAAACCTGTTTTCAACTTTGGTGTAAATGAATTCTTCTGTTGAATACTTCTGATCCCAAGTATTGGAATCCACTACTTCGTAACTCCAAGTGGTAGAACATTCTGGGCGTCAGCGAAGGTACCCAGGTTGTAGACATTTGGATAGCGAAGACCTCTCATGTATTCAACTGCTTGCGCAGCCTGCTCGACAGTCTCTCCATAAATGTAGATTTCTCCCTTTTTCTTGATGGAGATAGCTGTAACAATGAAGTCACCGAGTTCGATATCTATGTTCACGGCACCAACGATGTGTGACTTATTGAAAGCTTCTGCTGTTCGAGTGTCAATAATGGCTGTGACATTGTCCATGCTCAGCTTGCCTGGGGCACAAGCACTCAAGGTACTCACGAGTAGTACCGAAATCAGAGTGGCCATTGTGACCTGCAATTTCTTCATTTCAACCCTTTCAAGTTCTTTATTGAAAGAATAACGCAACATGTTTTAGTTAAGATATAGGAAAGACAGGAGCACTAATGGCAACCGAAGTAACCCTTGATGAACTAGCCGACGTTATTGACAGAGGAGGCTTTGTCCTTGATGTCAGAGAACACGATGAATGGAACGAAGGCCATGTTCCAAATGCTCACCACATTCCTATGAACGAAGTGGCGGAGAACCTAGACAAACTAGATGATGGTGCCAGAATCTTCATAATCTGCAAGCTCGGTGGCAGATCTATGACTGTAGCTAACTACCTAGAAGCCCAAGGCTATGACGTTGTTTCTGTAGCGGGTGGAACAGATGGTTGGGCTGATTCAGGCAGAGACCTGTCTTTTGAAGCCTCCCTTTAGAGCTGTAAGTATTGTCGCTTGAGCAATCTGGATCAATATTGAAATGCAGATTATGTTGTCCCATGCATTAATAGCAAACGTGCTTGGAAAAGTTGAAAAAACTTTATCTCTCTGCGACGGTGAGCGTTCCTGGTTCACAAACATGTCGACATAATGCCAAACTGTTGAGATTGAAAAAGCCACCAACAGAAAAACAACCACTCCCGCCATCAAGCCCTGCTTTTTGAAAACACCATTCTCAACATATTTCTTAGTTACCACAAGGCTAACGATTGCACCTACGAAATGGAATATGTTCGTGAAGGCATAAAGCAAACTCTCCAGAACTAAGTTATCCCTTCCAGGAAATGGGATCATGTTTACAAAGTGAAGCCACCACATCAGAAAAATTGGAGGAAAAGAAACCCGTCCGAGCTCCATGGCCGCACCAATTCCAAAGATTAGCGCTGCTAGTGTCGCAACAGCTAGAATCTTGAAGGTGATCGAGTAGTTAATGAATATCATAGGCTCCCCATTGTTTTCTTCTTGCCCTATTTCTACGTCCTCAATTGAGGAAGAATTAGTCAAGCTTTAGGTCAATAGCTTTTAGGACATCTGCTTCAATAGCAACTCTTACTGATTCAAGAACTGCTGCATCGACCTTTGAATCAACTGTGATAACAGATAGAGCTTTTCCACCCTTAGAGTTTCTAGCAATCTGCATAGCTGCGATGTTGATGTTGTTTTCAGCAAATGCTTTTCCATAAACAGCAACAATGCCTGGTCTATCTGCATAGACCATCATTACTAGGTGCTCTGCCATTGCGATCTCAACATCGTAACCATTGATGTTAGTAATCTTCTGCTGAAGCTTAGGGCCAATAACAGTTCCTGAAACTGAAGATGTTGTTCCATCGGCTAGCACTGCTCTAATGGTTGTGACATTCCTATATTCATCACTGTTTGAGTCAACTGATAGTTTTACGTCTACTCCCCTTGATTCAGCCATTAGCGGTGCATTCACATAAGACACCTGCTCTGTCACAGCATTCTGATAGAAGCCCTTTAGACCAGCAAGTTTTAGAACAGAAACATCAAGAGATGCGATCTCTCCTCTAACTTCAACTTCAATAGAACTTACGTTGCCACCTGAAATAGCAAAGAGCAACTGACCCATGTTTTCCATAAGCGCAATGCCAGGTCTAACAGCAGCATCAATAATTCCACCTGCTACGTTCACTGCATCTGGAACTAGATCTCCAGCAAGAGCAAGTCTTACGCTCTTAGCAACTGAGATGCCAGCCTTCTCCTGAGCTTCATCTGTTGATGCTCCTAGGTGAGGGGTCACAATGATGTTTTCTAGTTCAAGTAGTGGTGAACCTGTTGGCGGTTCATTGACGAATACGTCTAGACCTGCTCCAGCAATTCTGTTTGACTTCAAGGCAGCGTAAAGGGCATCTTCATCAATGATGCCACCGCGAGATGCGTTAACGATACGAAGATTAGGTTTAGCAATAGCGAACTCTTCAGTGCTAATAAGGCCAGTTGTTTCAGGAGTCTTAGGAATGTGAATGGTAATGAAATCAGATCTCTTCATTAGTTCTTCTAGAGAAACAAGTTCAACACCCATTTGCTCTGCTCTCACCTGAGTTACATAAGGGTCGTAGCCAATAAGAGTTGTGCCAAAGCCACTTAGCCTTTGAGCAACAAGAGTTCCAATACGACCCAGACCAACAATTCCGATGGTCTTTTCGTAAAGTTCAACACCGGTGAACTTAGATCTCTGCCACTTACCTGACTTAAGGGATGCGTTAGCATCTGGCACAAAGCGAGCCAAAGAGAAGATGTGAGCAATAGCAAGTTCTGCAGCTGAAATAACGTTAGATGTCGGAGCATTCACAACCATCACACCTGCATTGGTAGATGCCTTGATGTCTACGTTGTCTAGTCCAACACCAGCACGAGCAATAACCTTCAGGTTAGGAGCTGCTGCAATAGCTTCCGCGTCTACCTGAGTAGCAGATCTAACCAGGATTGCATTAGCTGTTGCTAGTGCTTCAAGAAGCGCTTTGCGGTCAGTGCCATCAACGTTACGCACTTCAAAGTCAGGTCCAAGAGCTTCAAGGGTTGCAGGTGAGAGCTCTTCAGCAATAAGAACAATTGGTTTAGCCAAGGTATAAATCCTCGAAGTTAGTGGGGTGAATGTTTGCTGCAACAGCGAAGCGTGCTTCAATCTTACCCAAGGCATGACTAGTCTTTTACTGTGACTGAACGTATCTTCTATGCCGCTATCTCAAGCGATGGCTACCTAGCTGGGCCTAATGGAGATATGTCCTGGGCTGAGAAATACCTCTCCTCAGGCGAGGACTACGGCTATTTCAGCCTAGTTAGCACTTCCTCGGCCATTCTTGTGGGTAGAGCAACATTTGACTTTGAGATCGAAAGCGGAGTCCAAGGACCTAGGCCACTTCCAACTTATGTCCTAACCCACATCCCAGAACTCTATGAAAATGTGGTTCAAGAGAACATCTATTTCACCGGCGGTGAAATAGAGCGAGTAGTTGAACTTATCGAAGAAAACCATCCAGGCAGATTATTCATTATGGGTGGAGCAGACGTAGTCAGGCAGTTACTCGACGCCAATCTGATTGACACCATGAGATTGTTTGTCTGCCCTGAAGAATTGGGCGATGGCGTCAGAGCTTTTGAAAGTGATTCCATCTACGACAAGTTCACTCTTCTTGATGAGAAGCAATACTCATCTGGGATCATAGAAGAGGTTTATCAGCTCACCAACTAAATCCATGTTGTTGTATTGATTAGGTTGGTTAGTTCAGCTGTTAAGAAAATCATCAACAAAGTTCCAACTCGATAGAACCAACCCATGTTTGGTTTTTCATAGAACCTAGGTTCACCTTCTGCGCCATGGCGTCCGAACAGCTTCAAAATGCTAAGAATTAGCGAAGGAATTGGAAGCAGAACGAAACCGATCTTTGCAAGATCAGGTGTCTCCTGGAAAACACCGGTTATCACCATCAACGCTACCTGACCCAACCACAAGCTCACGCAAAGATTTACCAAACCCTGCGGCATCATATGATATAGCTTTCTTGAGTTAGGGAACTTACTCTGGAACAGTGCTAATAAATTCGGTAGCACGAAAATGAAGGCACCAACAAACAAGTGCCAGCTCACCCCGATTAGTGCTGCGGCAATGAAAGAAAATGTTGCCGCTCGCAAAATAGTTGAAATCACAAGTTGAATCGTTGGCGGTTTAGGCAAATCAGTGACTTGAACTTGAGAGGTTCGATCTGGGAAGTATCTACCAGCCAACTCTTCCAATGTGACACGGAAAATCATTGCGATTGCAACAACTATAGGTATTAGTTGACCAAGTTCCTCAACTGGAAGAGCGATTCCGGCAAATAATGGCAGCAGTCCAACTATTTGATAGGAAGCCCAAGCCGCGAGCATCGGCGCAACAAAGTAGTCCAACAACCTCTCCCACGCGTAAGCAGAACCAGGAGTTACTTCTCTTCTTAGGGATCTAAATGCCCCTGAAATCACTCTCGGCACAACTCCCAAGGCGATAACTCCAAACAGGAATCTAATATCTGCCGGAGTATTTAACCCCGCTGTGATGGCGAGCCCTATTGCCAAAGTGGCCGCACCTAGGAATCCAGCTAGGACATCGAAAGCACCTATGACAACTATTAGAGCAATGATCAAAGTGCTAGGAAGGACAAGCAACCCGCCAGTCTGAGTGACTCCAACTGCTCCAGCCAATACAGAAATGACAACCAGCAGTGCAGAGAAGCTACCAATCATCGCTCGAAGATAAGCGCCATCGGAGAATATTTTTGCCCCGATAGGTAGAACACGAGCAAAGCTCTTGGCAATCTGCTTAGGCGGGTTATCCAAAGCAACAAGCAGAGGTAAGCTCCAAACCATGAGTCCGTCACCCCATCGACCTGACGAACCAAACTTTGCAGCGTCATCAATCTTTCCCTTGCTAAGGTCTCGAATGTTTTCAGTATCTTCTGCTGATTCATTCTTTTCACTAGATTTATCCGCTGAAGCTCCTTTTGCTTCTGCTCTAGCACCTCCGCTTGAACCTGAACTCGATGAACCAGAAGATCCACCTGCAGCCGCACCACCGGCAGCGCTCGCTGCTCCAGCTGCTCCAGCAACCGCTGCACCTGCCGCCGCAACGGCACTAACTAGAGTGATTGCAGCCACAGTTTTTTCAGCAACACCAACAGGGTCATCTTCAACAGGATTGATTGCCTCGAAAGGTCTTGGATCAACATAAACTTCTGGTTCTGGTTCTGGTTGAGGTTCTGGAGTCACTTCAGGTTCAGGAAGGATCTCAACCTCTGCAGCCGGGATACTAAGAGCCGCCAGTGACTTGTCAGATTGCAACTGACTCTCATTAGACAGGGTAATAACTTCAACAGAATACTCAGAGCCTTCAGTTAGGTCTTCAAAGATGCAGGTGAAAACTGTTTCGGCAACAGTGCAGGTCTTAGTCTGGTCCGAAGAAGTTAGGTTGACTAGGTAACCAGTGATTGCACTTCCACCATCGTTTGTCGGCTGAGTCCAGGTAACAGTTGCAACAGTTTCTGAAACATTAGCAACCACGTTGCCCGGAGCTCCAGGTGCAACTGGAGCAATATTGATTGTCTTGTCGTTCTGAGCCGCTAGAAAATTCCCTGTGGCAGGAACATCAGCGCGAATAACGCATTCCCCTGCCCTAATAGCTGTGAGCAATCCTGTTTTCGCTTCAACTGAACAAATGTCGGCTGAATCTACAACTGTGTAAGTGATTTCACCTCCACCAACAGTGATCAGAACTTCAGCGCTATAAGGCTCGCCATAAAACCAACGAGAACTTGGACCAGGAAGCCAGTCAAGATCTCTCGCAGCTCTATTAACTTGGACGTTCACGTTAACTGTTTCGGTGCGATAGGTAACTAGGTCGTTTGGCGTGAACAACAACTCGGCCGAATAGGTTCCAGATTCAGGCTGAACATCGGGCTGAACAAAGCTAAAGGAGCCAGGAACATTGGCAGATCCACCAATTATTGAAGAATCTGAGAGTATCTGGGGAAAAGTAATTGCAGAAAGTTGTGGTGCCACTACAACCGGCTTGAGCACACCGGTGCCAATGGTCTGCTTTGCAACTTCAGATGGTGAAGAGCTAAGCCTTCCCTCATCGCTATAAGCAATCACAGCGACAGAGTATTCGCGACCGGCTGGAAGTGACTTCAACTCGCAGTTAAGTTTTGGGGCATCCACTTCACATGTATGAAATTCACCTAGGTCATCTATGGCTAGAACTGAATACTTAGTAATCGCTGATCCACCATCACTTACAGGCTTATCCCAAGACACTGTAATGTCTAAGCCATCAAGGGCAGTGCTAACATTTCTCGGCACTGACGGAGCACTCGGTGGCAACTGCCAAGGAGTCGAAGATTTATTCTTTGTAAAAGCTTCCTTTGGAATAGGTAGCCATTGATCTCCCTGAATGGCCTGCAAACTGCTACAAGCCCCTCCTCCCCATTCGAAGAACCAAGCGTCGAGTTTCTGTGGCTTATTGGCTATGAACTCATGTTGAACTTGATTTCCACTGCAACCTTTCTCACTCCATTCATCAATTACAGTTTCACCATCGAGGGTTAGATGAAAGCCATCATCGGCAAGAGCTCGAAGCGATACAGTTTCAGTCCTTGGCCAAGTCAAATAACCTGTGTAGTGAATCATCACTTGGTCGCCATCACACCCAGCAACTACTCCGCCGAAATCTGAATCAAACTCATGGTTAATTGATTGAACCGAAGTCCAAGTATCTGCATTGATGCTGGCGCACAATACATAGTCGGGTTTGCGCTCCGGATAAGAATCAAGCTTGTAGACATCAACTTTTAGACCAGGTACTGGGTCGGAAACTTCTGGTGTTTCATCAGTTGAAAAATTAAAATCAATTGCGTAATTAGTTCCAACTGTTCCATTAGGGAACTCAGATTGATTGGTGTATTTGTAAAAGCCGTTGATGATGGTCAGCGGTCCAACCGTTTTAGTGGGGAAAGTATTTCCCTGAAAACCAAAATTTGAACCATAAACAGAGACAGTAAATGTTTGTCCTGCAACGACCTTTACTGGGTTGTCCAGCACAACACTCTGCCAGCCGCTTGCTGATTCGTCGACAAAGTTCTGCCGTGCTAAGAGTGTTCCATTTGCTGACCAAACTTGAGCTGAATGTGGGCTCGTATCTTCTACATATTTGTAGAAATAGACTCTCTTGATCCAACCTTCTTCGCTTGTCGTTACACGCACACCAAGCTCAAGTGGCGATACCGCAGCTAAATTTCCTGGCTGAAAGCCCTCCATTAATCTGATCGTGTTCGCAGGAAGTGCCGTAGCCCCACTTATTGGAATCCAAGCTGGCAAGGTTAGAAAGCCAGCAACAGCCAGGATGGACGTGACTTTCCTAACTAGGAGAGCAAAAGACTTCAACATGTTCAAACCATTTCAACTATAGAAACTTCACAAAAACGCACATTTTCTAAAAGTTATTGTGCTTATCTTAGTTTCCCAAAGTGTCTAAATCGGTCAATTAAAAGCGAAATCCCGAGTAAATAACTCGGGATATCACTTACTAACAATGTTTAGCGGGCTGCTTTGCCCTCTTCATACTCGTCTGAGTTCTTGATCCAAGAGAAGAGCTTACGTAGTCCTCGGCCAACTGCTTCGATTGGGTGGGCTTCACCCTTTGCTCTAAGAGCTAGGAACTCTGGGGCTCCAGCATCCTGGTCAGCAATAAAGCGGTTGGCAAAAGTGCCGTCCTGGATATCGGTTAGTACATCGCGCATACGCTCTTTAACCTCTGGGCCAATAACTCTAGGACCTGAGATGTAGTCGCCGTACTCTGCTGTGTCAGATACTGACCAACGCTGCTTAGCAATTCCACCTTCATACATGAGGTCAACAATTAGCTTTAGCTCGTGCAGAACTTCGAAGTATGCAACCTCAGGCTGGTAACCAGCTTCGATCAGAGTTTCGAAACCGTACTGAACCAACTGTGATGCTCCACCACAAAGAACTGCCTGCTCACCGAATAGGTCTGTTTCAGTTTCTTCAGTGAAGGTTGTCTTGATAGTTCCAGCTCTGGTTCCACCAATAGCTTTTGAATATGAAAGAGCTAGTTCCAAGGCGTGACCGGTGAAGTCCTGCTCAACAGCAACAAGGTTAGGTACACCTCTGCCGTCCTGGTATTCACGACGAACAATGTGTCCTGGACCCTTAGGTGCAACTAGGAAAACATCAACATCAGCTGGTGGCTTGATGAAGCCATAACGAATTGAGAATCCATGGCCAAAGACAAGTGCCTTACCTGCAGTTAGGTTAGGTGCGATCTCGTTAGCGTAGATGTCTCTCTGACGTGGGTCTGGAGCAAGAATCATGATTACATCAGCCCACTGAGCAGCTTCTGCAACTGATAGAACCTTTAGGCCTGCTTGCTCAGCCTTAGCTTTGCTAGCTGAACCTTCCTTGAGTCCAACCACAACATCGACACCTGAATCCTTCAGGTTTAGTGAGTGGGCATGTCCCTGCGAACCGTAACCAATAACGGCTACTTTCTTCGCTTGAATAAGCGCTAGATCGGCATCCTTGTCATAAAAGATTTCAGCCATTTGTTTTCTCCTTGTTTGTTTGTGAAATTACTTAAGAATCTTCTCGGAAATTGACTTTGAACCACGTCCAATAGCCAACACACCTGACTGCACCAATTCCTTGATGCCGAAAGGTTCGAGAACTTTAAGAAATGCTTGGCACTTGGTGGTTTCACCAGTGACTTCAATAATGAGAGCATCGCTCGCGACGTCGATGACGCGGGCACGGAATAAGGTTACTGCCTCGAGCACCTGTGAACGAGTAGCAGCATCTGTTTTTACTTTGATCAGCATGTGATCGCGCTGCACAGTAGTCTCAGGCTCTAGCTCAACAACCTTGATGACGTTTATCAACTTGTTTAGCTGTTTAGTAACCTGCTCCAAAGGAAGACCTTCAACGCTGACCACAACAGTGATTCGAGATAAGCCTTCAACCTCAGTTGTTCCTACAGCCAAAGACTCAATGTTAAAGCCACGACGAGCAAATAGTCCCGCTACTCGGGTTAGTAGACCAGGACGGTCTTCAACAAGAAGAGAAAGAACATGGTGAGTCATTTACTCCTCCTCCCCTTCATCCCAAACGGGTCTGGTATCTCTAGCGAACTGCACTGCATCGTTAGATAGACCTGCTGGAACCATAGGCCATACCATGGCATCTCTACCAACAATGAAGTCGATAACAACTGGTCGGTCATTAGTTTCAATAGCTAGCTTGATAGCTGCATCAACATCTTCTTCTTTTTCAACTCTGATACCTAGACAGCCATACGCTTCAGCTAGCTTCACAAAGTCAGGAACCATGATGGTGTCTGTTCCAGTGTTTAGATCTGTATTTGAATACCTTGAGTTATAGAACAGTGTCTGCCACTGTCTAACCATTCC